>CAZEYY010000068.1:0-19853 GCA_964516485.1 uncultured Rikenellaceae bacterium | reverse complement strand
GCCTGTGCCACATCATCGATGATCTTCATTGCATGAGGCAGGCTCTTTTCGTTGAAGATCATCCTTGAGCCAAAAGCAGAGGGCTCTGTGCACATGCCATATTCTGACCAGAAGCCCGGGAGAAACCATATATCAGGAAATCTGCTGACTGCAGCGAGGTTTGCTTTAAGCCATAACTCATCAGAGGCGTAATAATCAACAACAGAAATACCGTACCAGCCTGGTATCCAGGGGCTGTCGATTATAAAACCGGAAGGCTGGTAACCAATACTCCTGCCTTCAGCAAGGTACTTTAGGTCACGCCACTGGGAATCTGTCATAACACTTTTTTATGCTATATATCTGATATTGTAGCTATTACACAGAGTCGCATAAAAACAGCATCAGGCTTTCATTGTATCCTGTCTGTATGAATCAACCGGATCGCAGATGCAAACGAGGTTTCTGTCACCATAGCCGTCATCTATCCTGCCCACTGTCGGCCAGAATTTATTCTCAACAATCCATCTGAGTGGGAATGCAGCCTTCTGCCTGTCATACTTATGGTTCCATTCATTTGCTGTAATAACCTTTACAGTATGCGGGGAATTCTTAAGTACATTATCCTCCCTGTCAGCTTTTCCGCTTTTGATCTCTTCTATTTCAGACGAAATTGAAACCATTGCACTGACAAACCTGTCGAGCTCCTGAAGTGATTCGGATTCAGTAGGTTCCACCATAAGTGTACCGTGTACGGGAAATGATAAGGTAGGTGCATGGAAACCATAGTCCATAAGTCGTTTTGCAATATCGGCTTCTGTAATACCATATTCTGCCTTGAAATGACGGCAGTCAAGTATCATCTCATGAGCAACATATCCTTCTGTTCCCGTATAAAGTGTTTTGTAATAATTCTTTAACTGTGCCGCCAGGTAATTAGCATTAAGGATGGCAAATTTTGTTGCAAGAGTAAGCCCATCTGTTCCCATCATCATCACATAAGCATGTGATATAGTCAGCACATGGCCACTCCCAAAAGGAGCAGCAGCAACAGCTGTAGTCCCGTGACTTCCACCGGTTTTAACAAGAGGGTGTGAAGGCAGGAATTCTGCAAGCTTGTCGTTACATAGTATCGGACCCATTCCGGGGCCACCACCACCGTGAGGAATTGCAAAGGTTTTGTGCAGGTTCAGATGACAAACATCCGCTCCAATGCTTCCGGGATTTGTCAGCCCCACCTGTGCATTCATATTTGCCCCGTCCATATAAACAAGCCCTCCGTTATGATGTATAATCTCTGTTATTTCCTTAACAGCAGATTCAAACACTCCATGAGTTGACGGATATGTTATCATAAGACAGGCAAGGTTTGCACTGTTTGATTCTGCCTTGGCTTTCAGATCTGGAACACTTATATTTCCTTTTTCATCACAATCAACAACAACTATCTGCATACCGGCCATAGCTGCGCTTGCGGGGTTTGTGCCATGAGCCGATGAAGGAATAAGAGCTACATTCCTGTGAGCCTCTCCATGTGCAAGATGATATTCCCTTATAACCATCAGTCCGGCATATTCGCCCGCAGCTCCCGAGTTTGGCTGGAACGACACAGCCTGGAAACCTGTTATCTCTTTCAGAGCCTCTCCCAGTTCATTCATAACCTGGTAGTATCCTTCAGCCTGGTCAGCAGGCACAAAGGGATGAATATTTCCGAATTCCGGCCAGCTCATTGGAAACATTGAAGTGGCAGGATTAAGCTTCATTGTACATGATCCGAGAGATATCATGCTATGTGTCAGACTGAAATCCTTCCTTTCGAGCATTTTGATGTATCTCATCATCTCGGTCTCGCTGTGATACCTGTTGAAAGTACCTTCACTCAGAAACTCTGACTTCCTGATGAATTTTTCCTCGAGAATCTCACAATTACAGTGAGAATGGATTTTCTTATGTTCCTTACCGGCAGCCTTTGCAAAAATGCCGGCTATTGTATCAATTTCATCTAATGTTGTGACCTCATCAGTGCTTATGAGTACGGTACTGTCATCAGGATAGAAAAAGTTCATTTCAGCTTCCAGTGCAAGTTTACGGATATCTTCCGAAGCTAAGCCCTGACCGAGTTCAATCCTTAACGTATCAAAGAACATTGAATTTGACTGCCTGAAGCCAAGCTGTTTCAGATTATAGTTCAGAGTGCAGGCTGATTTATGAATATGTGCAGCAATATTTTTCAGTCCTTCAGGTCCGTGATACTGGGCATACATACCCGACATTGTTGCCAGAAGTGCCTGTGCCGTGCAAATATTTGAAGTAGCCCGTTCCCGCTTAATATGCTGCTCACGGGTCTGAAGAGCCATTCGGAGGGCGCTGTTGCCCTGGGCATCAACAGATACACCAATTATCCTGCCGGGCATGCTTCTCTTAAGCTCATCCTTTGTTGCAAAGAATCCTGCATGAGGTCCGCCGAATCCCATCGGCAAGCCCATTCTCTGGCTTGATCCAACGACAATGTCTGCACCCCATTCTCCGGGAGGAGTAAGCAGGGCAAGGCTCATAAGGTCAGCAGCCACTCCAACAAGCAAACCTGCAGAGTGTGCCATCGATGCAAAGGAACTGTAATCGCGTAATTGTCCCGAAGCAGAGGGATATTGTATTAATGCGCCAAAAAAAGATTCATTGAAAACTGCTGATGTATATTTTCCTTTAACAAGCTCAATACCAAGGGGTGCTGAACGGGTTTCTAGCACATCAAGTGTCTGTGCGAAAATGTCCTCATCAACAAAGAACTTTACCGCACCTGCCTTCACTGCCGCCCTCGAACGGGCATTGAACATCATAATCATTGCCTCTGCAGCTGCAGTTGATTCGTCAAGCAGGGAAGCATTGGCTATCTCCATGCCGGTAAGTTGAATGATCATAGTCTGATAATTCAGCAGTGCCTCAAGCCTGCCCTGGGAAATCTCGGCCTGATATGGGGTATATGAAGTATACCAGGCAGGATTCTCAAGAACATTCCTGACAATAACCGACAAGGTTGCCACACCATAATAACCCTGGCCTATGAATGAACGGAAAAGCCTGTTCTTTTTGCCTGCTGAACGTATATGCTTAAGGTATTCAAACTCACTCATTGCAGGTGGAAGGGTAAGGGGCTTTTTCAGCATTATCGATTCAGGAACTGTTTTCCCGATCAATTGATCAAGAGATTTAACTCCAATTGCTTCCAGCATTTGTGGTAATTCATGATCCCTTGGGCCATTATGCCTGTTAACGAATTTATCAGTTGACATATTATTTGTTTTTAATATTCAAAAAAATATCCGGCAATAGTAAAAAAAATGAACCTATTTTAAAATGCCTTAAGTCATATTGAACCAGGGATTTGTCTTCAATTCCCTGCCAATTGTGGTTTCACCTCCATGCCCTGCGAGTACTTTTGTTTCCTCAGGAAGGGTAAAGAGCCTGTTTTTTATACTTGAGATCAGTGTTTCATAATCACCTCCATAGAGATCTGTCCTCCCTATGCTGCCCGGGAAGAGCGCATCGCCGGTGAAGACCACTTCTTCCTGTTCACAATAGAAAGCAAGGCTTCCTGCAGTATGACCGGGCACATGAAGGGCCTTCAGCTTCAAATCTGCAAATTCAATAACTTCATTGTCTGATATAAATCTTTCAGGCTCAGGCGATTCATTCATAGTAAGCCCAAACAATAAGGCATGTTCAGGAGCCTTCTTCCTGTTGTATTCCTCCTGAACATGACTAAGTGTCCTCAGTCCATACCGTTCAAGAATAAAACCATTGCCGAAAATATGATCAAGATGACAATGTGTATTGAGAAGAAGTACGGGATTCAGCTTGTTCTCTGAAATAAAAGCTTCAAGTTCCGTGTTCTCGGAACTGTCATAGCAGCCACAGTCTATTATTGCACAGTCACGCGAATCGCTTATCAGCACATAAGTATTTTCATTAATCGGGGAAAAAACAAACCTCTGTATTTTCATTTTATTTTCCATTAACTGTTCCCTTAAGCATAGGAACAAACATAAAGTTACCATGATCGGAATATTCCCATGAATCTTCACCTGTACGCTCGACAACAGTCATAACCTGAGAAAGCGAATTACCTACAGGGACAACAAGCCTACCTCCGACCTTAAGCTGAGGCAGCAGATCTGCAGGCACCTCAGGAGCTGCGGCAGTAACAAGGATACCATCAAAAGGCCCGTACTGCGGTTTGCCTGCATAACCGTCACCATAAAAGAAATCGATATTGTAACCAAGGGAAGCGATTGTCTTCTGTGCTTTAAGGAAGAGCTCCCTGTGGCGTTCAATTGTATAAACCTTTGCACCCATCTCGGCAAGTATTGCTGCCTGGTATCCAGATCCGGTGCCAACCTCCAGTATCTTACTACGCTTTTTCACCCTGAGCAGGGAGGACTGCACTGCAACTGTATACGGTTGTGAAATAGTCTGACCGGAGCTTATAGGAAAGGCCTTATCTGTATAGGCATGGATCAGAAAAGCCGGATCCATGAAGATATGACGAGGTACTGTATCAACAGCCCTCAGAACCTCTTCATCACTTATCCCTTTTTGCCTTAATTCAGCAACAAGCCTCTTCCTCTTTCCCTTCGCTTCAAAAGAATCTGTCATCCTCCATGCATGTTAATCTGAAAGTGAGGTAAAAATATCAAAAATAGGCATGGAAGCCGACCAAAGCTTATGTATTTTATTGACGAATTATGAACCATTATATGAAGCAGCTGAATTAAAAACAGCTTCACGTATGTCAGCCATAAGAATGAAGGAAAAGTTATCCGGGAAGATTTTCCTCTGCCGGAAAAGAATATCTGCCAAGTGGCCTGTACTGTGCCCCGCCGGGTTTTAGAATGCTTTCATACAAAATTACCTCCTTGCATTTGACAAGCTGCAGTGTCTTGTTGCTGTATGTTTCAAGTAAATCTGAAAGATCTTTTGTTTTCTGAATCCGCCGTATTCTTCCAAGTGTAAGATGCGGCCGGTAATTCTTCTCTTCAGTTCCTGTGCCGGTTTCCTGCAATGCTGATGAGATTAATGAATGAAGCTCATTAAGTTTCTCATTTCCGGAGATTCCGGCCCAGATAATCCTGGGGTCTCTGAGGTTTTTAAAAACTCCCGCTCCTGATATTTTAAAACTGAAACTCCTGAAACCTGAACAAATTTTCCCGAGCAGTATATCGATCTCCTTAATGCGATTTTCATCAGTATCACCCAGGAATATAAGTGTCAGATGAAGGTTTGAAACCTCTGTCCATTTGATGCTCTCATCTTTCAGTGCTAACCTGAATGAGCTGAACATTTCAGACAATTCCTTTTCTGGTTCAATTTTTACAGCTATGAAAATTCTCTTCATTGAAATTGTTCAATATCATTAAAGTCTTCCCTCTTCTATCTCAATCAGGATCATCTCAATTGCAGCATCTTCGCCAAAACGATCGTATTCTGCTTTAAGGTTTGTCCCGAAAAGTCTGGCTATGCCCTGCCAGAATGCAGCGCTCACCTTCCCCCTGTAATCGCGTATAAGCTGATATGAAGTATTCTGTGTTTCCCTGTCAATCAGCTTAATAAGTATTTTACCCTGGCTTATCGTCAGATGTGCGATCTCATCCTCATATTGTGCAAAAACTTCCTTTTCAACTTTCTTCAGATAATCCTTTCTCTCCCTTTCCGATTCTATCAGCTTCAATTCTTCATTCACCGATTCCATTCTGGATCTGACGATGATTGCATAAGGATATACTCTTTTAATATTGTAAATCAACCGTTCATAGCGTCTGAAATCCCGTTTTCTGGCAGTACTTTTTGATGTTCCTCCAACGATAGTAACCTCTTTTATCTCAACCTCAGGCATTGTAACACCATTTCTTTTAACCTTCTGCAAAAGGTAAAAACGGTCAGGCAACGAATCATTCCTGCCGCTTGTGCTGTCAGACTGGCAGAAGAGTTCTGCTGCTGAGAAAAAAACAAAGAGCACTATGCCGGTCAGGATTTTCACAATTAAAAATTTATACAAATGTATCAAATAATGGGCCATAAGTAAACTGTTCACAGCAACTCACTTTTTTCCCGGGGCCTCTCTATACCGGCCTGTAATTCCATGCAACAAAGGCTTATGATGCTAACTCAAATGTTTAATGAGTATATTTGAAAGAAAAGCAGATGAGGTATTCAACAGAAGACCTGGACAACAATAAAGAATTCACAAAAATCGCCGAAGTTCCTTATTCAGAACTTGTTGCATTTATATTTAAATACCTGAAAAATGTAACATTTGTTACATTTTCATTCTGGGCATTTTGTGTTATTTCCCTGCTGCTTGCCATAGTAATAAGGATAAACATCCCATCAGGACTGACTGCTTTTTTCCATTCGTTACTTGGATTTATTCTAATGCCTGTGCTTGTAATCCCTCTACATGAATTGCTGCATATCATACCTTATTATCTTACAGGTGCAAGAAATATAAGGACAGGAATGGATATGAAACAGTTTTTCTTTTATGTAACAGCCCACAGGTATGTTGCGGGTCCCGCGCAATTCATCCTTGTGGCCCTGATCCCCTTTCTTGTGATATCACTTGCACTTATAATATTAATTATTGGCCTTTCAGGCGACTGGAAATGGAGCCTGTCGGCCTTCCTCTTTGTGCATACAACAATGTGTGCCGGTGATGTTGCGCTGATGAATTTCTATTTTCTTAACAGGAAGAAAAAAATCTATACCTGGGATGATGCCGATGAGAAAGTTGCCTATTTTTATGAAAAGAAGGGCTTAGATGGGAAAGAGAGAAGGGGTGATTGTAAAGTTTGAAGCATTTACTAACAATAAATATTTAATTATGAAAAGATTAACAATATCACTGCTTATATTTATGTTTTCTGTGCACTTTGCCGCTGCGCAAAGGAAAATCCTTAACCTTCCTGATCTTCCCGGATACGTTACCCTTAAGGCTGATTTTCACATACATACTGTTTTTTCCGACGGGCAGGTATGGCCTCTTAACAGGGTTGATGAAGCCTTACGCGACGGACTTGATGCGATTGCAATTGCCGACCACCTCGAATACCTGCCCAAAAAGGATTTTATTCCTGTTGATCATAATGCTGCCTGGAAGATCTGCGAACCTTATGCCAGGGAAAGAAATCTGATTCTGGTTCACGCCACTGAGATAACCAGAAAAATGCCTCCCGGGCACATCAATGCACTTTTTATCAAGGATGCCAACCTTATAGCAAAAGACTCCGTATGGGATAATTTTGAGGAAGCACATAAGCAGGGAGCTTTCCTGCAGTGGAACCACCCCGGATGGAAATCGCAGCAGCCTGATGGCATTCCACGTATGTACGAAATACACAAAAAGCTTATTGCAAACGGCTGGCTGAATGGCATGGAAGTATATAACGATGCTGATTTCTATCCGCTTGTATTTACATTCTGCGCGGAGAATAAGCTCACTATGACTGCCAACAGCGATGTTCATGCAATAATTAGTGAGAGATACCCTGCTCCGCAACACAGACCCATGACTCTTGTCTTTGCAAAAGAAAGGACCCATGATGCCCTCAGGGAAGCCATGTTTGCGGGACGGACAATAACATATTTCGGCGACAAGCTTGCAGGACGGGAGGAATATATAAAGCCTTTCTTTTACAAGTGCATTAACGTGGGCAAGGTATATTTTCAGAACGAGAAGACCGTTTTCTTCGAGATCACAAACAGTTCAGATGTACCATTCTACCTGAAAAACGGACCAAAGGATGCACCTGCTGAAATAAACCTTGCACCGAATTCAGTTACAAGGATTGCCGTCAGCAAAAAGGCGGTTTCACCTCTGTTATACGATGTTACAAACGTGATTACAGGTGAAAAGAAAGTACTCAAGGCTGAAATTAAATATTGATTTTTACTCTGTGTTCTCTGTGTATTAATAAGGAACTTACACAGAGAACGCGGAGATTTTTCACAGGTCAGGGTTTTCTCCCGATCAGAACCTTTGTTTTGCCAGTTTAATGATATCATCGCCCCTGGAAACTGCTTTCATCCTGAATGAGTATTCGTATTTCGTTCCAGACAGACGGTATTTTTCATGAATTGGCGCTCCCCATGAGTCATCACCTCCAACACCCATTTGTCCGAGATCAATATTAAGGTTCACAAGTTCACGTGGCTTGAGGTCGACAGTATGCGTATTAGCTGTTTTCGCATCTTTCCTGTATTGTGAAAGTTTTCCTGGTGATTCAAAATCATCATGAAAATAATTAAGTGCAGAGAAACATATCAGCGGATCGCCTGTGACAAGCAAACCTGTCTCCTCATCATTCGAAAGTAGCAGCCAGCGGGTATCGGTTTTATAACCGTTTTCAGAAGGCCTGATATAAGGAGTGTACTGGTCTGCCACAGTACTTTCATAGACTCCTACCTCAGCTGAGGTTTTTCTGTCCTGGTAGTTTTCATGCGGTCCTCTTCCAAACCATCTTATATTCGACAGTTCTTCAGGAAGCTGCATCTGCATGCCCATCCTCGGGATTTCCGGAATCAGGGCCGACACCTTGTTGAACTGGTTCTTTATTATAATATCGCCTGAATCGAATATTGTATATGTCGAAACATATCCTGCAATCTTCTTCCCTGTTGTATCGGGTATGTCGTAGAAAAATGTAACAACAACCTTATTCATATCCGGCTGATTGACTGACGCTTTGGTCAGCTTTGCCCTTTCCCCTGCCTTCTTCCACACACCAAGCTTCAGATCCATCCTGTATCCATAATCGTTATCGGTGGGTGGCCTCCAGAAATCAGGTTCAGGTCCTTTCAGAAGGAATTCCTTCCCTTTGAATGAGTAAGATTCCATCCTTCCTTTTTCCGGGTCGAATATCACTTTAAGATCCTGTCCTGCAACCTCAAGCTTCTTACCTTCAGTCTTTGTCTGCAGAACAGACAGATCCTGTTTTTTTGACGGAGCTACAGCCGGTCCTGAAGCCAGTTCAAACTGGGCCGTTGCATAAACGTAGTCTGCCGGGACAAGGTTCCAGGAGTCACTTCTCGAAGCTTTTATGTTAAGAAAATACTCTTTCCCGGGTTCAGGATTGATTTTATTCAGGTCAAGCTTTACGTCTGAGGAACTTCCCGGTTTTGATTCCGGAAGATCAAATGATCCTGATTGTAACACAGAGCCGTCAGACACTACCTCCCAGTCGAAGCTGAACTCGGAAAGCGGAGTGAAACCATATTTATTCCTTATTCTTATTTTACCATCTTTCAGATCAACAGCTTCAAAACCAATATGCTGGTAGACTTTCTTTACCTCTTTAAGCCCGGGTTTCGGTGTCCTGTCTGGCCAGGTAAGCCCATTCAGGCAGAAGTTCCCGTCTGACGGGATACCTTCCCATCCGAAATCGCCTCCGTAGGTCCAGTATTTTTCTCCCGTTTCATTTGTCATCAGCAGACCCTGGTCAACCCAGTCCCAGATAAAGCCGCCCTGCAGCTTGGGATATTTTTCAATAACATCCCAGTAATCCTGAAAATTACCAGTTGAATTACCCATTGCATGGGCATATTCTGTCATTATCAGCGGGCGGTCTTTTGTCTTGTCTTTCGCATAGTTTTCAAGATAATCGATCTTAACATACATCGGGCACCAGATATCAGTATGCCTTTCGGGAGCATTTGTTTCATGTTCAGCTCTTTCATATTGCACTGGCCTTGAATTATCCCTCTCTTTAATCCATTTATAGCCTTTAAGGAAGTTATGCCCGTCACCGGATTCATTTCCCATCGACCAGAAAATAACAGAGGGATGGTTCTTGTCGCGTTCAACCATTCTTTTCATCCTGTCGAGATGAGAATCCTCCCACTCAGGCTTGTCGGCTATTGTTACGTCTTTATCATAACCTATTCCATGCGCTTCCACATTAGCTTCATCAACAAGGTAGAGGCCATATTTATCACACATTTCGTACCACAGCTCCTGCTGAGGATAGTGTGAAGTCCTGACAGCGTTAATGTTATGACTCTTCATAACGCGTATATCCTTAAGAATCATGGCTTCATCAACAACATGACCGTTTATGTCATCATGCTCATGCATATTTGTGCCTTTTATCATTATTGCGACACCGTTCACAAGTACCTGGGAATTAATAATCTCAATTTTTCTGAATCCTATTCTGGCGCTTACACTTTCAAGGATTTCTCCTTCCCTGTCTTTCAGGCTTATCACGAGAGGATAGAGTTCAGGTTTTTCCGCAGACCATTTTTTCACATCCGGTACTGAATGACTGAAATTCACTGTTCCTTTTCCATCCTGCATGGTAAGCTCCCTGGTTTCAGACCATATATTGTTTTTCCCGTCATAAAGGGAGGCGGTAACAGCAAGCGGAATACTTTCCTTTTTTACACCCTTCAGGTTAACATTAAGTTTAAGGAGACCATCCTTGTAATTATTCTCAAGATCGCTGTTTGCAAAGAAGTCGGCAATATAATTTCCGGGGCGGGCATGCAGGAAGACACTTCGCTGTATTCCGCTCATCCTCCAGAAATCCTGATCCTCCAGGTAACTGCCATCACACCACCTGTACACTTCTACTGAGATTGTGTTCCTTCCGGGTTTCAGAAAACGTGTAATATTGAATTCTGCAGGCATCTTGCTGTCCTCGCTATATCCAAGCAGATCCTCGTTTATCCATACATAAAAAGCTGAGCTCACAGCACCGAAATGCAGAAATATTTCCTTGTCCCTCCAGTCGGAAGGCACACTGAAAGTCCTTTTATAAGAACCAACAGGGTTAAAATCATGTTCAATACGAGGCGGATCCATTTTGTGAGGGTAGGAAATATTCACATAGATAGGCACATCATAGCCTCTCATCTGCCAGTTTGACGGAACATCAATTTCCTTCCAGTCGCGTGTGTCATAATCGTCCTTGAAAAACCATGCAGGTCTCTGATCAGGTGATTTCACCCAGTTGAATTTCCAGTTGCCGTCAAGTGACAACACGTTGGGCGAGCTTGCCTTTACAGCTTCAAGAGCAGAGGCCTCATCAGTGAAGCTGATCATTGTGGCATGAGGATCTTCTCTGCCGATCTGATTAACAGCAGGATTTTCCCAGTCTCTCGGTTCCTTCTCGGTAAAAGCCACACCTTCATACTTACTGTACTTTTTGCAGGAAACTGCCATTATAATCAAAACGATCAAAAGGTACTTTGAGTTCTTCATTTTTATGCTGTTTTTATATTTTTCAAAATTATCAAAAACTATTCTTACCCATCTGCCTTCCTTCTCTTTTTATTCTTTCAGCTTCAATGAGGTCGGCAGGGGTATTAATATTTGTAAATGCCCTTCGGGTATTGAAATTATCTCCGGGATCAAAATAACCGGTACTAACATGGCTGAAGAAATCCCTTATTGCATTGCTCTCACCTGACCTGATAAAATCTTCAAGCCGGTAAAGGACCTTTCGGCTGTAGATGGCATGCAACGGTTCTATTGATGATCCAGTCCCGGGGACAAGAATTTCATAAGATCCTGAATTAAATTCATTTATCTGCCTTAAGATAAGACCTTTATCCAGAAAAGGCATATCGCCGGCAAAAACAAAAACTGCATCCGAATCAGTATTTTTGAGAGCGGAATGCACACCTCCCAGCGGTCCCCTGCCAGAATAAAGGTCTCCTTCCATACGGTATTTATTAAATTCGGGAAAGTCTTCAGGGGTATTGGTTATTATAATTATTTCCTGAAAAAGATCACTTAGTGTATTAATTATTCCAGTGATTATTTTTTCCCCGTCAACAAGCAGTCCGGCTTTATTTGCCACAGCCATTCTCTTTCCCTTGCCACCGGCAAGTATTGCAGCTGTCAGGCTCTTTTCCATCAGAACAGACCGGTAATGTTGCCGTTTGAATCAATATCAATATTTTCAGCAGAAGGAACTGCCGGCAGACCGGGCATCCTCATAATTGTTCCGGCGATAGGGACTATAAATCCGGCTCCTGAAGATAGTTCCACCTCCCTGATCTTAACTGTAAATCCTGTTGGTCGTCCTCGTTTGGAAGCATCATCTGAAAGAGATTTCTGTGTTTTTGCGATGCATACAGCAAGATTTCCGAGTCCGAGCTGTTCTATCCTGTCGAGTTGCGATTTGGCCTTCAGGGCATATTCCACATGATCGGCTCCATACATGAGTTTACAAATCGTTTCAATCTTCCTTTCGAAAGGCCATGCAAGGTCATACAGCGGTTTGAAGTCATTTTCCCCGTCCTCAACCGATTTCATCACAGCCTTTGCGAGGTCAACGGCTCCTTTGCCTCCTTCTGCCCAGGAATCATTCACTTCAACCGGAACATTCTGACTGTTGCAGTGCTCCTTCAAAAGCTCTGTCTCGGCAAGGGTGTCAGAAGCAAACCTGTTAACTGCCACTACAGGCCGGAATCCGAACCACCTCATGTTCTCAATATGTTTGTCAAGGTTTGCAAAGCCTTTTTTCAACGCGTCGGGATTCTCCTTCTGAAGCTCTGAAAGTTTCGCTCCTCCATGGTATTTCAAAGCACGGATTGTTGCAACAAGCACAACTGCATTAGTCTTCAGGTTGCCGAACTGCGACTTTATATTGAAGAATTTTTCCGCACCGAGCTCACTTGCAAATCCTGCTTCAGTAACTACTATATCACTTAGCGACATACCCGTTTTTGTGGCAATTATTGAATTTGTACCCTGGGCAATATTGGCAAAGGGTCCGCCATGGATTATAGCCGGAGTACCTTCAAGTGTCTGAACCAGATTTGGCTTTATAGCTTCCTTCAGCAGGGCCGCCATGGCTCCCTGTGCTTTCAGTTCCCTTGCAAATACTGGTTTATCATTATAAGTATAGCCAACAAAAATATTACCAAGCCTTTGTTTAAGGTCATCAAGGTCTTTTGCCACACACAATGTTGCCATTACCTCAGATGCTGCTGTAATGTTGAATCCCGACTGACGCGGCACGCCTTCAGTAGTGCCTCCCAGGCCAATCACAATATCACGCAACGACCGTTCATTCATGTCCATAACCCTTTTCCAGGCCACTGTCCTCGGGTCAATTCCCAGATTCCCCTCCTTTAGCTGAAGGTTATTGTCTATAAGTGCAGCTAGGAGATTGTGAGCTTTCTCAACTGCAGAAATATCACCTGTGAAATGCAGGTTAATGTCCTCCATTGGTATTACCTGCGAATAACCACCTCCTGCAGCTCCTCCTTTTATACCGAAAACCGGACCAAGAGAAGGCTCCCGTAAAACAACCGTTGCTTTCTGGCCTATCAGATTAAGTCCCTGGGCAAGACCAATTGACGTTGTTGTTTTACCCTCGCCTGCGGGTGTCGGGGTAATTGCAGTTACAAGAACAAGCTTCGACTTCTTAACCTTCTCTTCATCAATATATTTAAGAGGGATCTTTGCCTTGAATTTACCGTAAGGTTCCAGTTCTGAATGCGGTATTCCGAGCAGATCCGCAATCTTTCCGATTGGTCTGATCCTGGCTGTCTGTGCAATTTCTATATCCGATTTCATTTTATCTCTTATAAATCAACGGTATAATATGTTAATTATATGGCTGCATGCTACCATTAGTTAACAAATGTAAAATAAAAAATATGATAAAGGAGGGTTCAGGTACTTATGAGGCGCTCACGTCATTCCCATTTTATTATCCCTGCATCCGAAGCATTACTTTTCTGCATTCTTATCCGCCATTCAACAGGATAATAATTATTGATCCTTGCACCTATATTTTTTATCCAGCCCAGCGGCACATTTTTGTAAGTAACAATATTCCAGCCCTTTTCTTTAACATCAGGTTTCAGGATATCCCGCCGCAGGAAGGCCACGGCGTCATCATATCCAAGTTCAGTGAGAGGAAAGCTGCCAGGTTTGATCAGGTGCGACAATGCTACATCATGTTCCGGCACAAGGTCATTCTTCATTAAGCTTGCCAGTCGAGTGCCATGCTTTACTATTCTCAGCCTTTGCTTTAACATACGGTAATCATCTGTATCACAGGGCAATGAAAGCAACAGATCATTCCATTTCAGAAGCCTTTTGTCATCAATGTCAAAATACTTTTTAAGAGCTTCCGTTTCATGTTTGCCCAGCCTTGAATTATCACCCTTCAGTGAAGCCTGCTTGGTAAAACCCGTGGTTTCCTTCTTAATGACAGCTGCTATAAAGAAGCCTTCTCCCTTTATTTTCCCGGGATGAAATCCATACCCCTTTATTCCCTGATAATCAATTTCTTCAATGCCCGAAAAAGAAGAAACATCAACTTCTGCCGTAACAGCATTATTGTTTGTCACAAGCCAGCTGACATTTTCCTCATTCTCTGAAGGATTAAACGTACAGGTACTGTAGATCAGCAATCCGTTTTCCTTTAAAGCAGGCCAGATATCCTGAAGTATTCTTTTCTGGCGCTCAGAGCAATGAGCAGCATTTGCCTCCGACCACTCTGTACGGGCAATTTCAGTCCTGAACATTCCCTCTCCTGAGCACGGAGCATCAACAACGATAACATCAAAATACCCTGGCAGTTCTCTGAAATCAGCCGGATCATTCTGTGTAACAACGAAGTTTCCTGTTCCCCATTTTGTAAGTGTTTCCGAAAGAACATTTGCCCTCTGCACAATTACCTCATTAGAAACCAGAAAACCATTTGTTCCAAGCAATGTTGCCAGATGAGTACTTTTCCCTCCCGGGGCACCGCACAGATCAAGAACCTTGATCCTGTCTGCTGAACCGGCATACCTCAGTATAAACTGCTCAAGAAACATACTTGAAGCTTCCTGGGGATAATATGAACCGGCATGGAAAAGCGGATCCAGTGTGAATGAAGGTCTGGCATCGAGGTAATAAGCGTCAGAAGTCCATGGCACCTTTTCTGACCTCTCAGGTTGCTTCTGCCATTTCATCCTGTTAAGCCGTATGCTGACAGGAGATGGTTCATCAAGCGACCTTGTCAGGAGCTCTGAATCGATGTACTTCTGCGATTTTATTCTTTTGAGAAATCCTTCCGGCAGCATATTTTGCACTGAATTTGAATATGATTACACAGATTTACACAGGGAACTTTTTGACCACAAAGTGCACGAAGTTCGCACTAAGGGCGCACAAAGGTAAATCGCTGATTATTATTTCTTTGTGATCTTTGTGCATTTTCTTTGTGTTCTTTGTGGTTAAAAGATTCTGACTTTTTAGACATCCCCCCAGAATGGCGGTTTTAACATTTGCAAATTGTAATAAAATCAATTATAGAGTTTGTTACCCTAATGTTAAGTGTTACATAACTATCGGACCTAAATGCTATTCTGAATAATAATTTCCCCGGTTTCTATAGAGTATTTTCCTTTATGTTCTTGTTAAAATGTCTCCAGAGATAAAAAACCGGAATCCCCAACAATACTATTCCCAATCCGGGGAAAGTATAGTTAGGTTTGTATATCAGCAATATAATCATGATTATAACTGTTGTAACGATATACAGAGCCGGAATATAGGGATATCCGTAGGCCTTGTAGGGCCTGGGTATGTCTGGCCGCTTTTTCCGCAGTATGAAAATTGCAAAAATTGTCAGGGCAAAAAACAAGAGAACAGCAAAAATCACATAGTCAAGAAGATCGCTATATGTTCCTGACAAACAAAGCAATACAGACCAGACTCCCTGAATTATAAGAGCGAAAGCAGGGACTCCCCTTTTATTAAGACTACCTACCTTCTTAAAGAACAAACCATCCACAGCCATTGCATAGTAAACACGTGGTCCTGCAAGTACCATTATCTGGTTACAACCGAAGGTGCTGATCATGATGAAGATTGCCATTACAACTGCAGCATAATCGCCAATAATAACACTCATGGCTGAAGTGGCCACCCTGTCATCGGTTGCAAACTGAATACCCCGTGCAAGAGCATCGGCGCCATCGGGAGATCCATGGAGAGGAAGAATTCTGATGTAGACAAAATTGGTGAGCATGTACAAACCTGAAACAAGCAGTGTTCCGAACAGCAGGCTCAGTGGCACTGTACGGCGTGGATTAATAACCTCACCAGATATGTATGTTATATTATACCATGCATCGGAAGCAAAAAGAGATCCGACAAGGGCTGTGCCAATTGCTGCCACCAGTGCAAAACCCGAAAGAGGTATTGTCTGGCCTCCCTCAGAAATCCTTCCGGCCTGCCAGAATGCCTCCCTGTGATCTGCCTGGTTATCAATTCCATAAGTGAATATCAGCCCCACAATAATGAAACCAAGCAGGGCAATCACTTTTGTTGATGTAAAAATATTCTGAACTGTCTTACCTGTTACTATACCCCTGGTATTCAGCCAGGTAAGAAAGACGATGAGTAAGATCCCAATGAACTGTGTGCTTGTTATATGAAGGGAACCAATTGAAAATAAGATATTTGAATCAGATATCCAGGGAAAAATCACTCCGGAGAATTTTGCAAATCCCACGGCAACTGCAGCAATTGAGCCGCACTGAATTACAAGGAAAGTTGTCCAGCCAAACAGAAAACCTATAAGGGGATGATATGATTCCCTCAGATAGACGTACTGCCCTCCGACACTCGGCATCATGGCTGCAAGTTCACCATAGCTGAGGGCTCCTATTATTGTAATAATACCGGTGATAAGCCAGACCATCATAAGCCAGCCCGGGGAACCAACATTTCTTGCAATATCAGCACTCACTATAAAGATTCCGGATCCTATCATTGCCCCGGCTACAATTGAAGTGCTGTCGAACAGTGTTACCCTCTTCTGAAGGAGATTATTTTCCTGGCTCATTTTTATTGTTATCTGTAACAAAAATAATTATTCAATCGAGACAAGGATGATATTATACAATTGTTTCCTTGCAAAAAGTGGATTATATTTGGATTAATACCTTCAGCTGATATGAGATCCTAATAAAATCAGCGACAATGCTCAGCCTGAAGTTATTAAGATACTCTGGCATATATTTTACAAACAACTGACTGACAATAACTTTATGTCGAAATGAATCAGCTTCCCGGAAAAACAGCTTTAGGACTATTTGCACATCCCGATGATGCAGAGTTGATGTGCGCAGGAACTCTTGCATTACTGAAAGATGCGGGATGGAATATTCATATTGCAACAATGACACCCGGCGACAAGGGTACAGCAAACCTCACAAGGGATGAGATAAGCTCGGTCAGGAAGCAGGAAGCAGCAGAGTCATGCAGTATAATAGATGCAGGCTACCACTGCCTGGATTTCGAGGACCTTTATATAATATATGACCGGGAGTCTGTAAACAGGGCAACAAGGCTGATCCGGGAAGTTAAACCGGCAATAGTCTTTACTGCAAGTCCATCCGATTATATGCAGGATCATGAAATAACGGCATCGATAGTACAGGCTGCATGCTTTGCTTCAGGCGTCAGAAACCTTGAATCAGACACACCACATTTTGAGCCTGTTCCCTACCTTTATTACAGTGATGCCATGGAAGGCAAGGACAAATTCGGGAATAAAACTGATCCCTCAATCCTTGTTGACATTTCTTCAGTAATTAACACAAAGGAGCGTATGCTGTCATGTCATGCAAGTCAGCGTAACTGGCTCCTGATTCATCATAAGATGGATGAGTACATACTTGCAATGATGAGGTTCGCCAAAGAACGTGGCAAACTTGCAGGAACAGAATTCGCAGAAGGTTTCCGCCAGCACCTCGGACACGGATTTCCTCAGGACAATATTCTTAAAGTTATTTTAGGCGATAAAATAAAACATTGAAAATCTAACTCTTATAATTAATGGCCAGAAAAAAAAGCATGCTTGCACCCGACTGGTGGGATTTCACAACCCTGCCTGATGAACTGTTGAATGATGCTGCAAAGCTGAGTGCAAGTGACATTGAACAACTCTCAAGACCGGGATTTAAGGTGTTTATATTTGACACAATTGAAGAATTCTATCTTGCGGAAGCCTTGGAATATATTACAGCATGGAGACAGGCAACGGCAGACAATCCTGTAGGCGTATGCGGACCAATAGGCCCTACTGAACAGCTTCCCCTCGTTGCAAGGATTGTAAATGAGCTGAAGATTCCGCTTGCAAATGCACATTTCTGGGGTATGGACGAATGGTTTGTAAATGGCAGGGAGATCGATCCCTCCGATCCCATTTCATTTGAAAGGGCTGACAGGGAACTATGTTTCAACAGGATAGATAACAAATACAGGATGCCGGAATCAAATCTGCATTTTCCGAAGGCAGATCTTACACAATATATTAAAAGCTGGGAATCGGGAGTCAGATGCGCCCTGATGCAGGGAGGCCAGGGTGAAACAAAACACTGGGCTTTCAATGATCCTGTTAAAAGAGAGGGCCGGTACAGGGATGAACCTCCTTCTCCGGAAGAATTCAGAAAGCTTACTGCCAGGATTGTAGACCTTCATCCTGTGACCTGCATGCAGAATGCTAGGACAAGCGGAGGTGGGGTGGTGACCGGCATTCCTTTGCAGGCCATCACTGTTGGTCCAGTACAGACCTGGAAGGCTGAAAAAGTATCGATATGGCATGCAGGCACTCACGACAATGCCTTCGGTCAGAGGCTTACAGCACTGATGATAAGCAAGCACATTGCTGACAGCTCTGTACCGATGTCACTGCTTGCTGACCACCCTAATGTTCAGTTCAACTATCTCAGGGGAGGAATTGGTGAATGTAAAACAGAAATGCACTAAATATGGAAAAATCAAAGCAGGAACTGCTTCAGTACATCGGCAACCAGGCCCAGCTTGGAGGAACAAGGCATTATAACCTTTCAGACGGTCCCGGAATGGGAATGAGGGCCATAGATGTTAACACAGGGTCGGGACTGACTTACACAGTACTTCCCGACAGGGGAATGGATATCTCACTTGCTTCTTTCAAAGGAATTAACCTTGCATACCTCACACCTAACGGGGAGACAAATCCTGCATTTTATGAACCGGAAGGTCTGGGCTGGCTGAGGACATTCACCGGCGGCCTACTCACGACATGCGGTCTTACCTGGCTTGGCCCTCCGGTGAGGGATGGTGACGAGGAACTGGGACTTCACGGAAGGTACTCAACTATTCCGGCAAAGCAGGTATCAGATCTCTCCCACTGGATAGACGATGATTATCATATATGTCTTACAGGCACTACTGAGGAAGCCCGGCTGTTTGGAACAAAGATGAGACTTGAACGGGAAATCTCAGGCGTAAGAGGAAAAAACATTATTAGAATCAGGGACAGGATTACAAATTTTGGTTATACCCGTACTCCTTACACAATTCTATACCATATTAATATAGGATATCCCCTGCTGAGTGAAGATGCGGAACTTATTATTGATCCTGTTGAGACGAATCCCTCAACAGATATTGCGGCAGAAGGAATCAATGATTTCAGAAAATTCACAAAGCCCATGGCCGGATTCTCCGAACATGTTTTCTACCACAGGCTGAAAGCTGATAATGAAGGCAATACCGGAGTAAGACTTGAAAATAAAAAGAAAGGGATCGCTCTGAGCATCAACTTCAATATTAAACAATTGCCCATACTTACACAGTGGAAAATGATGGGACAGGGTGATTATGTACTTGGACTGGAGCCCTGCAATGTTCCAACACGTAACCGTGTATGGCTTAAAGAAAACAACATGCTTCCATGGCTCGGACCGGGAGAGTCCGTTAAAAATGACGTAATAATTGAATTATCAGAAATATAACTAATAAACCATGAAAAGACTTATCATTTTATTTGCAGCCTTCAACCTGCTTGCTGCATCAAACATCTCGTTTTCACAAT
>CAZEYY010000067.1:3542-19880 GCA_964516485.1 uncultured Rikenellaceae bacterium | reverse complement strand
CTGGGTTTTTGACAAAACTGTTGCCAGCACCACAGCCCTGGAAGAAGCAGTAAGGCCTTCAAGCCTCAGGGTGTTAATATTTTCACTGGCTGCAGATGCTGTTAATGATGCAAGATGCGGGTGCCCGAGGTATTTCTGTATAAAGGGACTTTCTTTCATTTCCTGATTCAGGCGGCAAATTTACATCATTTTTATTATTCATTGCCAGCTTCTGAATCTCATGCAGAATATTGTTTCCTTTCCAGGTACTGATCTGACAGTAAGACTGCCACCGTGCATGCCCATTATCTGTCGTGATATGCTGAGCCCGATACCGGAGCCTGAGGCTTTTGTTGTAAAGAACGGAACAAAAATATTTTCAATGTTTTCCTCCCTGATTCCCGGTCCGTTATCAGCAACACAGATCTCAGGAAGCCTGTCATTTGAAATTTTTGCACTTATGCTTATGCGGCATGATGGATTGTTCACATTGGCCTCGAGTGCATTTTTCACGAGGTTGATCAGCACCTGCGTTATCAGATTCTCATCAGCAAGTATCACGAAATCAGATGGAAGAATGGTGAATATAAGTTTTGTGTCAGGACTTTTATCTGCGGGAGCTGAAAGGAGTTCCACCCTGTTGAACAAATGAGAAATACTGAAATGCTTCATCTCCGGCTTCGGAATATTTGTAAGCTTCCTGAAGGCATCAACAAAATGCATCATTCCTTTTCCCTGTTCTCTTATGGCTTCAAGCCCGCGCAGTGTTGTTTCAATATTATGAATGCTTACCTCTTCCGGATTTACCTGTTTATCATCTTTCCTGTAAATCTTCTGAAGCGACTCTGACAAAGATGTAATGGGAGTTATTGAGTTCATTATCTCATGCATAAGCACCCTTATCAGTTTCATCCATGCATCAAGTTCCTTCTCATCGAGCTCATTCTTTATGTCCTGTATTGACAATATTGTCAGTTCCTCAGATCCTGAGCCTGAAGAAGTTGATTTGAGAAGCAGGTTTATTTCACCGGTGCTTGTATTTACTGCTGTAAGGTGTTTCTCGTTTGGCTTCAGACCTTTTATTATCAGATAAAGCTTCTGATCGAGGCGCTCAATCTGATTTATGTGAGTTAATGTTTCAGCTGAAAGAAGTTTCTTCGCTGCTGAATTTGCATGGTGAATAAATCCTTTTGCATCATAAGTGATTATTGCTGTGGCAAGAAATTCAAGAATCTTATGAAAGAACTGTTCCTGCTGCCTGTTCTCAATTTTAAGGTTCTGTATCTGCTCATTCACGCTGTTCATGCTTCTGTGAAGCTCCTTCAGGTTCCCGCTTTTGTTGTCAATTGAAAATGACAGGTTTGAATCGTCATTCTTTACCGAGTCAAAGAAAAATCTTATGTTCCTGTTCGTTTTGTTGAGGAAGGTGATGAGGTTTACTGTGACTATAATAATTGCAAGTGAACAGATGACCGAAAGCCTTGGTGAAGACATTCCGAATATAAAAAAGCCAAGGAGAATGCACAGGAGCACTATCAGAAGTACTCTTACAAGAATATTGACATACAGCTTTTTACTTAGCATCCTGTTTGAGTTTTCTGAACCTGTTATAAAGAGTTTGCCGGGTTATTCCAAGCTGTTCTGCTGCTGCAGTGAGGTTGCCGTTATTTCTTTCTATCGCCAGGTTAATCATCCGTTCCTCGACTTCATCGAGAGGGATTATCCTGGTTTCTTCTTCCATGCCCTGCACCGGCCTCAGGTATAGATCCTCAGGTTTAATTACATTTGAATCACAGAGGATAACGGCTTTTTCAATTGTGTTCTGAAGCTCCCTGATATTTCCAGGCCAGGAATAACGCATGAGCTTGTCAAAGGCATGATGGTTGATCCGCATCTCTGCCTTGCCGTATTTGAGGCAGAACTTTTTAAGGAAAAATTCTGACAGTTCTATAATATCATTTCCTCTAGACCTCAGCGGTGGTATCTCTATCTGGATAGTATTGATCCTGTAGAGCAGGTCTTCCCTGAAAAGGCTTTCCTTCACCATTTTTTCAAGGTTTCTGTTTGTAGCACAGATAAGCCTGATGTTTACAGCCACGGTCTGGTTTGAGCCTATCCTGCTTATTGTCCTGTTCTGAAGGGCAGAAAGGAGTTTAGCCTGCATCTGGAAAGAAAGGTTTCCTATCTCATCGAGGAACAGGGTTCCCTTATCAGCCAGTTCAAATTTCCCCTGTCTGTTTTCACGTGCATCGGTAAACGCACCCTTAACATGGCCAAACAATTCGCTTTCAAACAGAGATTCGGGAATTGCACCCATATCGACACAGACAAGAATTTCTCCTTTACGGTCAGAAAGTCTGTGGATCTCCTGTGCAATGAGCTCCTTGCCTGTGCCATTTTCACCGGTAAGAAGGACATTGGCATCGGTACCTGCGACCTTTTTCACCATTTTCATTATGCCCTGCATTTCAGGAGAAGATCCTATTATCTCCATCCGTTCCCGGTTTATTTCCTTCTTTAAACCATTCTCTCTTTCCCTCAGGTGTCTGACCTCTTTTTTAGAGAGATTCAGCTGAACGGCAAGCTTTAATGTTGCAATAAGTTTTTCATTGTCCCAGGGTTTGAGTACAAAATCACATGCCCCCTCTTTAAGAGCCCTGACGGCAGTTTCGACATCCCCGAAGGCAGTGATCATCACAATTGAAATGTCGTTGTTGAATTCCCTTATCCTGTTCAGCCAGTAGAAGCCCTCATTGCCGTTATTCATTCCGGCGGTGAAGTTCATATCGAGAAGCACAAGATTGAAATCGTTTTTTCGCAATTCGGTCATGATCTGACCCGGGCTTGTGATTGACCTGACACAGTTGAATTCAGGAGTAAGAAGTATCTCAAGGGAGGTAAGGATGCTTTTGTTATCGTCGACAATCAATATGTTACCATTCTGATTTTGCATGTATCTTAAATTAACCACATAGTGACACGGAGTTTATCATGGAGTATCGCTGTTAAAAACTCCATTTTCAACTCTGCGATTCCGATAGCTATTGGAACCGTGGTTAAAATTAAGAAAAAATAATATAAATCATTAATAAATGTAAAAATATTTTACGGTAAATAGTTAAAAATATTTACAATAAAATTTTATATGGATTTTTAATGATATGAATTACAGTGATTAACAATTATGGCATAATTGTAGCCGGTATTGTTTCAGATCAGGAAAAATGCAGAAGTGCTATGACAAAACTGGTTATCTTTTTCCGGAGTCTGTTTAAAAACAGAGTTACATCACTGATTAACATAATTGGATTTTCAGTAAGCATTTCAATGGCGTTAATATTAGTTGCCTTTTTGATAAATGAAAGGAGTGTTGACAAGGACTATCCTAATTTACCTAACATTTACAGGGTGTTTGCAAATGGGAACATAGCAACAGTAAGAGAAGACTTCCGTGAATATTTTATGAGTAAGTACCCTGAAATCAAAGATGCATGTCGTTATAATAATTTTGGGACGACAGTTGCTTATGAAGAAAATCCGGTGAGAGGACAAATGATTGTCACAGATTCTTCGTTCTTCAGGATTTTTTCATCTCAATTCGTCACAGGTAGTGTCGGAACTGTTCTTAAAAACCCCAATGATGTGGTTCTCACCGAAAGCTTTGCCAGAAAATTATTTGATAATGAGGATCCTATAGGAAAAACAGTAATTGTAGAACACTATACGTCCCTTGTAGTAAGTGGAATTGTAAAAGATTTTCCCCAAAACTCAAGTATTCAGGGTGATTTTTTTACCAGCTCCAGAACTAAAATTATGTATATGGGCAGTTCTGACGGCCAGGGTAATAACGAGTACTACTTTGGGCTGTTTATCCTTACAGGAAATAATGTGGATATATCTCATCTTGAAGATTTGTTTAACGGGAATATATCACTTTTGCAGAGCAACCTCAGATATTCATATAGCCTGGAAAGAATTAATCTTATCCCTTTTGAGAAATCTTATTTCATGCAGGGTATTAACCAGAGCCAGACCAGGCATTCAAATCTGAAGCTTGTCAGGTTATTGTCTCTCATCAGTTTGCTGATTATCTTTTTGGCTGTTTTCAATTATATAAATCTTACTACTGCTGGTCATTCAGACAGGTTTAAAGAAATTGCAATAAAAAAATCAGTTGGTGCCTCCAGATGGCAGATTTTTAATCAGTTTATTTTAGAATCCTGCATTATATGCTTCATTTCGTTTCTGTTAGCTCTGTTTTTTTCCTCGGTTTTCACACCCTTCTTTGAAAGATTTTTAGGTGACAAAATTAACCTGGCCATTTTATACAAGCCCATCTGGTTTCTGTGGATTTCTCTTGGAGTATTACTGATCTCTCTTATTGCCGGATTTTATCCTGCATTTTCAATCTCAGGCCTCAGGCCAATTGACATATTAATTAAAAGCAAACCAGTAAGTCAAAATTTCTTAAGTCTGAGATCTGTTTTAAATATTATTCAGAATGCTTCTTCAGTTACTCTCATCATATCTGTTATTGTTATTTCACGTCAGATTGAATATGTCAGAACAAAAGATTTCGGATTCGATTCCGATAAATTGTTAAGGGTTGATGTTCACTGGCGGCTTGCTGAAAAAACTGGGCTAATCAGAGAAATGGTATTAAGAAATCCTTCCATAAAGAATGTGTGTTTCTCGCATGGTACACCCGGAAGCATTTATTCCTCTTCATCATGGGATTTAATTGGCAAAGATGGAATTATAAACGAACTTTCGGTTGATACTGCTTTCTTCGATGTTTTTCGAATTCCGATAGTCGGCGGAAGGGAGTTATTGTCATCTGATTTCAATAAAGTATGCTTTATCAATGAAACAGCCTATAAAAAGACCGGATGGGATTCTTATGAAGGGAAGAAATATCATGGACAGGAGATTATAGGGATAGTGAAGGATTTCAATATTGCTGATATGTATAGCCAGATTACACCCCTGGCTATCCAAATCACTTCAGATATGGGGGTGTCTCACATGACTTTAAGAATTGACCCGGTTGACATTTCCGGGACGATAAGAACCCTTTCTGAAACATGGAAGGAGGTATGTCCGGGATATGAACTGAACTATAAGTTCTACGATCAATGGCTTGACTCAATGTATAAGGGAGAAGAAAAACTGGCTTCAGCAATACGCCTGTTTGCTCTTCTGGCAATCATAATATCAAGTCTCGGAATTATCGGACTTGCAGAATTTTCATTAAAGAGAAGAACTAAGGAGATAGGCCTGCGTAAAGTAAATGGAGCAACTGTACCTGAAGTGCTGGTGCTAATTAATAGTGTGTTTACAAAATGGATAATAACAGGATTTGTATTATCGTTGCCAATAGCCTGGTATGCTATGTCGCGTTGGCTGCAGCGTTTTGCATATAAGACAGAACTTAGCTGGTGGATCTTTTGTCTTGCAGGAGTTCTGGTTTTGTTAATTTCATTACTAACAGTTAGCCTTCAAAGTTGGCGTGCTGCAACGAGAAATCCGGTGGAGGCGTTGAGGTATGAATAATATTTTACCCCCAACCCCCCAAGGGGGGCTTACTTACCTGTTAATAACTGATTGAATGATTGAACTGGAAAAAGCAATGTATTATGGAGCAAAAACAGAGACTTTTGCTGCTGCCAAAATATTACGGGATAATATGACTACACATGAAAAAATGCTTTGGAAAAGATTAAGAAGCAAGCAGATATGCGGTCTCAGGTTTCGAAGACAACATCCAATAAGCTTCTTTATTGCTGACTTCTATTGCCATGAAGCAAGACTGGTTATTGAAATAGATGGAGAAATACATGATCAACAGAAGGACTATGATGATGGGAGGTCTGCAGAAATGGAGAAATTCTATATAAAAGTAATCCGATTTACAAATTCAGAAGTTGAAAATAATATTGAAGAAGTTCTAAGAAGGACAGAAAATGAAGTTAAGTGCAGGATTCAAAGTCCCCCTTGGGGGATTTAGGGGTGGATTTCCGGCAGACATGGCGTGCTGCAACGAGAAATCCTGGGGAGGCGTTGAGGTATGAATAATACCCCCTTGCCCATTAAAATAGCTGTCGGGAGCACAAAGTAACAATGTAAAAACTCAGTGTTTCTCCGTGATAAACTCTGTGTTAATCAGTGGTTAGAATTAAGAAAAATATTACCATGACATTACAAGCGTAAAAATATTTTACGGCATACAGTAAAAGAAATATACGAAAATTAATCAGTATGTTTTATAACATCAACATTGCCAGCTGCTTAAATCGTTGGCACAATAATAGTTGTATTAAGTAGATTCATATTAATTTTGAAATAAATGATAGTCTATAGCATTATTACTTCAATCAGAAGTATTTTAAAGGATAAGATCTTTTCATTTTTTAGCATAACCGGTTTTGCATTTGGTTTTACTGTTTGTATTCTTATCTCCCTGTTTGTTTTCAAGGAGTTAACTGTAGACAAAGGATTCTTGAACAATGACAGAATTTACAGGTTGATTGACACTGTTGGCAACAATTCTAAGATGGATTTTGAAATCGCAGGAAGTATAAAGGAAAAGTTTCCTGAGATAATATATTCTGCTCCCGTATTTTACCAATATCTGAATCCGCCTCAATATACAAAAGCAGTTAATGGATCAGACTTTGTTCTGATAAAGGAGTTAATTTCAACAAATAATGACTTTTTCAAAGTTTTTTCATTACCAGTATTGGTTGGTGACAAAGATCACCCATTTCCCGATTTAAACTCAATCGTATTAACCCGATCTACAGCAATTAAAATTTTCGGAAAAACAGACTGCGCAGGAGAATTAATTAAGGTGGAAAATTTGTTTGAAGTGCGAGTAAGCGCAGTAATTGAAGATTTCCCTGAGAATTCAAGCTTGAATGCGGATGCGTTTTTTAACTGTGAAAACAAAATGTTCCGTTTTTCACAATATTGTAATGGAGGTGTTTGCCATTATCCATCTTCTGTTTACTTCCTTACCAGGCCAGGTACTGATTATAAAAGCCTACTTGTCAAAATCAACTCTGGATTTCCTGAGAACAAATCGGGAACTCATGGTGTTGTATTTCAAAAGATTACAGATATATATCTGTCACAGGGTATCAGCAATAGTGAAAATAGAGCCGGAAGCACAGGTCTGATAGTTGTCTTCATGACAATAGCGATACTGGTGCTGATGCTTTCTGTTATTAATTATACCAATTTCACAATCTTAAGACAAATTAAAACTCTTAAAGGACTTGGTATCAGAATTGTAAATGGAGCGAATCCCGGGCAGTTAAAAATCTATTGTATTACTGAAACACTTTTATCAGTATTAATATCTTTTCTGGCAGCATTGTATTTTACATCAGTCCTGATTCCTTTTATTGAAACACTTTTAGATTCAAAATTGCATTTCAGATGGATCTTTACCTGGCAGATGGTTGCACTGTATAGTTCTATTATTCTGACAGTTGTAATTATTTCTGTGTCAGCGCCTGTATACGTAATTAACCGTGCAGATGTTCAGGCATTATTCAGGGAAAAAGGATTAATTCGTGGCAAAAGAACTGGTCAGAGATTTCTGACAACTCTTCAGATTGCAGTAGCGACTGTATTACTTATCTGCCTCATTTTCATTCAAAAGCAATTATATTTCGTAAAGAGAGCAGATCTTGGATTTAATAAAGAACTTCTAATGAAAATTGAGATCCCAAGGAGTTTCAGGAACTATTCATTACTTAAACAGCAGATAAATAGCCTGTCTTTTGTCAAAGCATCATCACTTAGCTTAGGTAGTCCTGGTGTACAAAGAATTGGAATGGGAGTCCCGGAATTAAATGGAGTGATTTTCAATTGCTTCTATATAGACAAAGAATTCTTGACAACATACGGAATTGAACTTATTAAAGGCAGGGAGTTCTTAGACGGAGATATGAACCAATCATGCTATATAAACGAAGAAGCTTATAAACAATATGGATGGGATAATCTGGAAAACAGAAAGTTTAATAATGGAAGAGAAGATGGATATAATATCATTGGGGTTGTAAAGGACTTCAAAGTCAGCTCACTGCATAACTCTGTTAAACCGGTATGTTTGATGTTTAAAGAAAATGATTTTAGTACTCTGAGCCTGAAATTGCTGCCGGGAGACATTAAGGAAGAAATCGGATCGTTGAAAAAAGTCATGGCAGAAATAATTCCTGAAAATCATATGAACTATACATTTCTGGAAGAATATTTTAACTCTCTATATCTTAAGGAAGAAAAGCAAGGCAATGTCATAGCATTGTTTACCCTTGTTGCATTTATTATAACATGTCTGGGCTTATATGGGCAGGTGTTACAGGTCGCTCTCAACCGGACAAAAGAAATTGGAATCAGGAGGGTTAATGGTGCCACAGTCAGTGAAATTATTACAGCGCTGAACAAAGAATTTTTGGTTAGTGCAATCATCGCCTGTTTAGTAGCTCTGCCATTATCATTTGCAATTGTAGACCGCTGGCTTGAGAATTTTGCATTTAAGACTCACCAGAGTATATGGGTATATCTTCTTACAGTAGTATTTGTAGTTGGTGTCGTACTGATAACAGTGACATTGCAGACATGGAGGGCAGCAACGAGGAATCCGGTGGAGGCGCTGAGATATGAATAATACCCCCTAAATCCCCCAAATGGGGGACTTTGAAAAACCGTAACGTTGGTCAAAAGCCCCCCGCTTCGGGGGGTTGGGGGGTAAAAAGCTATGGGGGACTTAAAAAGCCGTACTGAAGGTCCTAAGCCCCCCGCTTCGGGGGGTTGGGGAGTAAAAAGAAACAAACATGTTCAACATAAGCAGATATCAAGACACAAAATACAGACAAATGATTTAACATTTTATAAGTTAATATGAACTTCAGGAAAAATATATTATTGAGCATCAGACATCTGCTTGCCGACAAGGTAAATACCATTATAAATATTGCCGGCCTGATGCTCGGATTGGCTATAGTATCAGTAGTCATCGTCTATATAAATAATGAAACAGGTTATAACAGCAGCTTTGAGAATCGGGATAATATTTACCGGATCCTCAACGTCGGAAGTTCCGATAATAACACCTGGGCCAACACGCCATTTGTTATCGGTGAAACAATAAAAGAGCAATTTGCTGATGTTGAGAAATGTGCACATCAGTATAATATCGGGAATATTGAAATAAAGAATGACAATGATTTTATTGCTGAACCTGGCATGCTTTGTGCTGAAAGTTCATTTATTGAAATCTTCGGTATCAGACTGTTGAGTGGCAGTTTATCGGGTTTCGATGAAACTGATAATAAGGTAATTATCGGGAAACGACTGTCAGGGAAATATTTTGGTGATGTGGATCCTGTGGGCAGATTACTGATCGTAAGATATTCAGGAAAGGAGATTCCCCTGGAGATTGCAGCAGTATATGATGATCTGCCTCAGAATTCAACACTCAAAGCCTCTCTTATCGGGAACATTAATTTCGGGATACACCATCTTATTGATAATCTTGTAACAACAGGGGACAAAAAACCTGATGAACAAACAATCAGGGAATCCTGGGAACATGGCTATTTTTTTACGAGTTACATACTTTTCAAAAGAGGGGCAGATATCAGTGCATTTGAACAGAAGCTGAAGGCCCTGGGAGAAGAACATTCAACAGTTGCCAGCAGGCTCTCACTTTCACTCCAGCCATTAGGAGATATTTACTTCGGTTCAGGAAAGATAACCGATAACAACAGCGGAGATCAGGGCAACCTTCCGATGTTGTATATCCTTGGATTTGTCGGACTGCTCATATTACTCGTTGCATGTATCAACTACCTGAATCTTACCTCAGCTCAGGCTATGGCACAGACAAAATCGCTTGCTGTAAGGATGGTTTGCGGTGCATCACGGAAGAGCCTTATCTCACAGATGGTCATGGAGTCGTTGCTTGTTTCACTTATCGCATTACCTTTTGCCATCCAGCTTGTACAGGTATCTCTGCCTGTTGTGAGTCAGCTCCTCGGGAAATCCTATCAGATGGAACTGAATTACCGTTCTGCTGTCAGTATAGGGAGCATATTACTTATTGCGTTGATAACAGGCTGTTTATCAGGTCTTTTAGTTTCATTTAAGATAACTTCATTCAATCTTACGGAGATACTGAAAGGGAAAAATATAGTATATGGCAACAGGCACTTAAGCCGCAAGGCTATGATAATCTTTCAGATAACAGTATTTACTATACTGGTAGCATTAATGATAATTGTTGAAAAGCAGGTGAATTATGCATTCAGCAAGGACCTTGGGTATTCTAAAGAGGGACTTTTAAAGGTCAGTCTCGGAGATCATAACTACCAGCTGTTCAGGCAGGAGATAAGCAAGAACCCCGATGTGTTGTCTGTCAGTGGTGCTTTATGGCTGCCTCCGAGCACAAATAAAATGAATATTACAATTCCTAAAGTCGATGAACCTGAAAAACAGGTAAACGTTAATGGTATTTTTTCAGATTATCATATTGCACGGACACTGGGACTGAACATCATCAGGGGCAGCGACTTCGATGAAAATGAGAATAATTCGGGAGTAATTGTAAACGAGACTGCTGTTAAGACACTTGGATTAAAGGAAGTAATTGGTGAAAAAATTGCCTTTGGAACTGTTATTGGTGTCGTTTCGGATTTTAATATGTATTCGCTGCATGAAGAGATAAGCCCTATGATAATAGGACTTAATCCGGCAATGGTCCATGAGATTGCAATCAGGATCAATACTGAGAAAATTCCGGAAACAATTTCCTATCTGAAGGAAACATGGAAGGCTACCGGAGGCACAACTCCTTTTGATTTCAGATTTACTGATGATGTGCTTCAGAAAATTTATGAGTCAGATCTGCTTTTCTCAAAAACAATAGGTCTTCTGGCCGGTATTGCAATTTTAATAGCAGGCCTTGGATTGTTTGGCCTGTCATTGCTTATCAGCAGTCAAAAGACGAAAGAGATAGGGATCAGGAAGATCAATGGCGCTAAAACCCCTGAGGTACTTAATCTGCTGAACAGGGATTTTTTGATATGGGTGGGTATTGCGTTCATTATTGCCACTCCTGTCTCATGGTATATAATGTATAAATGGCTCCAGGGCTTTGCTTATAAAACCGGGCTCAGCTGGTGGATTTTCCTGCTTGCAGGAATGACTGCACTTATTATAACAGTGATAACAGTCAGCTGGCAAAGCTGGAGGGCGGCAACCAGGAATCCGGTGGAGGCGCTGAGGAATGAGTAATTTGCCCCCTATCGGGACGGGACCCTCAGATGGGGGACTTTAAGAAACCGTCACGCTGGTTCCAAGCCCCCCATTTGGGCGGTTGGGGGGTAAAATATTCAGGGGGTTGGGGGGTAAAAACAAGAATATATCAATACATATAATTATAGGAGTAAAAAAATGTTCAGTAATTTCTTCAAAACAGCAATCAGATTCTTCTGGCACAACAAGTCATATACAATTCTCAATTACCTCTGTCTTACCTTTGGCTTAACATGTGCTATAGTCGCAGCCCTTAACATGAACAGGGTTTTCAACTATGATAAATTCCATATTCACTATGACAGGCTTTATGAAGTAAATGCTCATGTTACTTATTTTAACGGTGACCGCTTTCCCAATGGAATTCTTTCTGCCTCTCTTCCAGATCTTCTTAAGGAAAATATTCCGGAAATTGAGACATATTCCAGAGTAGTGGATTGTAATTATGAGTTTTATACAGCCAATGAATCAATCTCCGAACAAGGTATTTATGCTGAACCTGAATTCCTGGAAATTTTTTCCTTTCCTCTTAAAAGTGGTTCTGCAGCTAATGTCCTGTCTGACAATAACTCAATCGTCATTTCCGAGAAAATGGCTGTGAAATTTTTCAAGACAGCTGATTGCATCGGGAGATCAATGCAAATTAAAGTGGATTCAGCCTTTACTTCATTCACAATATCAGGAGTTCTTAAAAATATTCCCGGACAGTCCAGTTTTCAGTTCGATTATATACTCCCGTTTGCTGCATATCTTGCCCGAAACTCATGGTCCATGGAAAGCGGAGCAAATGCCTGTCAGACCTGGGTTTTGCTGAACAGGAATGCAACAAGGAAGCAGGTCGAAGAGAAGATGAAAAACCTTATTAAGTTCCAGGAAACAACTCTGAACCAGGAACTTTTCCTCTTTCCTCTTAAGGAGAAGATTCTCTATTTCTACTCAGGCGGCAGAAGAGTCTGGCGTGAAATGCAGAATGTTGTACTAATTGGCAGTATAGGATTTGCAATTCTGCTGATTGCCTGCTTTAATTTCATAAATCTTACTATAGCATTGAATATCAAAAGATTCAGAGAGGTTGGAATTAGAAAGGTTGTCGGAGCCCAAAAAATTGGCGTGGTATTTCAGCAAATGGGAGAAGCTGTTATCCTGGTTCTTATAAGTCTTGCAACTTCGCTTGATCTTGTAAAGTTGTCAGTAAATGTTCTTAACAGGCTGTTTAATGGGGAGGTTCATTTCGATTTCGGGGATATTGGCATTATAATGATCTTCACAGGAATAGGCTTATTTGCAGCTGTTGCCTCAGGAATGCTTCCCGCTTTATATCTCTCCTCTCCCAAACCTGTTGAGATACTGAGAGGAAGCAGGCCAACCGGACACAGTTTCTCCTTCTTCAGGCAGGGACTCATAGTGTTTCAGTTTACAATACCAATAGTGCTTATGATTATAGTGCTGATAATCAGAGCACAGGACAGATTTATAAGGAATTACGATCTGGGTTTTGATAAGGAAAAGATGCTGATTGTTGACAATACACCTGCAAGCGAAGTTCATTCTGAGAGCATCAGGGCCGAGCTGCTCTCAATTCCGGGTATAGAAACAGTCAGTTTCACAAATTGCATTCCCGGACGCAATGCAAAAGTAACAAATGAAGTGGGCTGGGAGGGAAAAGATGCAACACAGAAGCTCCATTTCTGGCTTGTGAATACTGACTTCAGCTATGATAAGGTGGTTAACCTGAAGATCCCTGAAGGAAGATACTTCGATAAATCATTTCCTTCCGATTCATCATGTTTTCTTATTAATGATATTGCTGCAAGGGTCATGAATTATGAGAATCCTGTTGGAAGAGCAATAACCATTGAAGGCAGAAAGGGTATTATTGTCGGAATTTTCACTGATTTTCATTCACTTGATCTGTCGGGGCCATATACTCCAACCGTAATATCCCTTTCGAATACAGGAAGGAGCAGTATGCTGATAAAGACTGCAACTTCAGATTATTCACAGCTCTCCGGGAGGATACTGGAAGCACTTAAGAAACATGATCCGGAGGGTAATTTTCAGGTAAATGCTTACAGCGATCTGCTGAAGCGGACTGAGCTGACAACTGCCTCATACCTTGTTGGTGTTGCATTTGTTATATCAATTCTCCTTGCCATAATGGGACTTACCGGGCTGGCTTCATTTACGGCTTCAGGCAGAACAAAGGAGATAGGTATAAGAAAGATCAATGGTGCCACTGTCTTTTCAATAATCAGGCTTCTCGGACTCAATTATTCCAGATGGCTGTCAGTTGCAACCCTCATCTCTCTTCCTTTTGCTTTTCTCCTTGGAAGCTTTTTCCTTGCAAGATTTAATTTCAGGCCATCAATGCCATACTGGACCTTTGTTGCCGGTCCGGCGATAGCCTGGATTGTTGCCCTGGGTGCAATCAGCTGGCAGAGTTGGAGGGCAGCTTCGGGGAATCCTGTTGAGGCGCTCAGATACGAATAAATTACCCCCAAATGGGGGACTTTGAAAAACCGTAATGTTGATCAAATGCCCCCCGCTTCGGGGGTTGGAGGGTAATAAGTTTCGGGGTTGGGGGGTAAGATTGAGGTTAAAATGAGTGATTTATGGAGTAAAATATAATAAGCAGTAATGATTTTTTTCGAAACAGTTTAAAATATAAGATACACAAATGAAGCTTGTAAAAATATCATGGCGCAAGTTATTCCGGCGGGGTGAGCATTCAGTAACCCGCATAGTCTCCCTTTCTGCCGGTCTGGCATTCGGATTACTTCTTCTTTCAGAGGTCTTTTATTATTACAGCTTTGATAGTTTTTATCCCGATGCTGAGCGGATTTATGTAGTGTGTGAGAATTTCAGGGCTGATAAGTCATCTGAAAAACTGGAAACCCATAACCGGGTTAGCGGAGCAGTGGCTCAGGGTCTGAAAGCAGAGGTCCCGGGAATTGCAGCAGCATGCCGACTGAACAACATGGGCTCATCAGTATTCTATACAGATGACGGGAAAAGCTACAAGGCAGAGTTCTCACTTGCTGAGGAGAATTTGTTTGATGTTCTGCCACGTCCTGTTATAATCGGTAATCCTTCAGAGATACTGAAAAGCAGTATGTCATGTATGGTATCCGACAGAATCGCGGAAATGATCGGAGGGGAAGTTGTAGGGAAAGTCATTGATCTAAAGGAATATCCGGGTAAAAAACTTACAATAGGAGGAATATTTAAAGGATTACCGGAGAATACAAATTATAGATATGATATCCTGGTATCAATGACCTCAACCTCAATGTTTATGTGGGATGGTACCAATAACTGGCTTGGTAACGACCGCTACTATGTATGTGTGAAGCTGGAGCCCGGGGCTGATCCTGAGCAGCTGGCTCCGGCAGTCCGTAAAATGCAGGAGGTTCACCAGGACATTGCGAAGCTTGAAAAGATGCAGCAGGGGATGGTCCTGAAATATAGTTTTAAGCCTCTCAGGAAGATTCATGTAGAGAATGTCAGGGATAATATTACAATTCTTACAGCTATTGCTTTTGCTGTACTTCTGGTATCACTTCTGAACTATATCCTGCTAACACTCAGCGCACTTATAAACAGAGCAAAAAATTCAGCAATCTACAAGACTTACGGAGCTGGTGTGAAAAATCTGCAGATGATGATATTTACAGATACTGCTTTGATATTTCTACTCTCCATCTCAGGAGCATTGATTATAATAACATCACTGCAGCCGCTTATTGAAGCTCACATTGGCCATAATCTGTCAGCCACAGTGAATCCTTATGTTATATGGCCCTTGCTGTCTTTGCTTGTATTAATTCTTTTGGCAGTAAGTTATTTCCCGGGTCGGTTTTATGCATCAGTTCCCGTTTCTTCAGTGTTTCACAGTTTTCCTGTTAAAGGAAACAGCTGGAAGCTGGCACTTCTGCTCTTTGAGTTTGCCGGTACGGTATTCATACTTATTGTCCTTGTAGTGATCACACTTCAATATGAACGCCTGAGAAGTTCTGATCATGGATACCGGTCGAAGGGAATCTTTTACGCATCCACAAGCGGAATGCCAGGCAACAGACTGTCAACTGTTCTGAATGAGCTCAGGTCTTTTCCTCAAATTGAAAAGGCAGGCCTTTGCATAGGGCTGCCTCCTGAGAATGCCTCAGGAAATAATGTTTTACTGCCCGGAGAAGAGAAAGAATTATTCAACGTAGCTGATTTTTACTGGATAGATGAGAATTATTTTTCAATTCTTGATATTAAGGTAACAGAAGGGAGTAATTTTTCTACTGAAACTTGTGTCCCAAATGATATGCTGATCAGCAGGAAAGGAGCGGATATGCTGTTATTAGCAAGCGGCTGGAAGGATGGTGTGACAGGGAGGCAGATCAATCTTACTGAACATGGTACAAATACAATAAGAGGTGTTTTCCCTGATTTTGTGATAGGCTCAATGGCGATGCCTGACCAGAGACCAGCAATCTTTTCATTTCTGCCTGATGATAAATTTCAGGAGAGGATTGTGAAGAATCCCTCATTTTCCTGCTATATACTTGTAAAGGCTTTTGAAGGATCTGAAAGCGGCATTATGAAAAAGATGACGGATGTTCTGAATGAAGCATTACCTTATCAGGATGCAGAGATAAAAAGTCTCGACAATGAAAAGCTTAACCTTTACTCGGCAGAAAAAGGATTCCGGACTTACATGATTGCTGGAAATATTATAATAATTCTTATAACAATAATAGGCTTGCTTGGATATACTTCTACAGAAGTCTCAAGAAAAAGCAAGGAGCTTGCTATCAGGAAGATTAACGGAGCAAAACTGTCAGATATCCTTAGAATGTTTGTTACAGACCTCGAATTTGTGGCATTGCCGGCAGTTCTGGGCGGATCAGCAGTTGCATGGTTTGCAATATCAAAATGGATGGAAAGTTTTGCCTTAAAAACGCCACTTCACTGGAGCATCTTTTTCTTCTGCAGCCTTTTTGTCTTGTCACTTATTGCACTGATATCTGCTCTGAATTTCATAAT
>CAZEYY010000067.1:0-3442 GCA_964516485.1 uncultured Rikenellaceae bacterium | reverse complement strand
GCAGCCTTTTTGTCTTGTCACTTATTGCACTGATATCTGCTCTGAATTTCATAATAGTGGCTAACAGGAATCCGGTTGAGACTTTAAGGTATGAGTAGTTCACTCCCTATCCCGATAGCTATCGCGACTGGACCCCATAAGAGGGACTTTAAGCATAGTAGCCATGCTTGTTGGTTTTGAAAGCCCCCCGCTTCGGGGGGGTGTAGAGGGTAAATGAATTGAGTAGGTGTATAAGCCCCCCGATTTTGAGGATCCTGTCTTTTATTCTACTTTTATCAGTTAAAATCTTTTCATGAAGGTATTCAAGTTTGGTGGCGCTTCTGTTAAGGATGCCGCAGGTATCAGAAATCTGGGAAGAATAATCCGGCAGGAACAGTCTGAACTTATTATTGTTGTGTCAGCATTCGGGAAAACAACAAATAAACTCGAGAATGTTCTTAAGCTGTGGATCTCAGAAGACAAGGACTATAAGAATAAACTTGATGAGGTATATTCCAGTCACCTTGAGGTAATAAGTGAACTGTTCAAAGATCCTTCAGTTGTCAGAGAAAAGTCAGATAAGCTGTTTTCTGAACTCAGGAGTTTTCTTTCTGAAGGGAAACACATGTCCTATGATGCAGATTATGATCAGGTTGTGTCGTATGGAGAACTATGGTCGACTGCCATTGTTGCAGAATACCTTAATATATATGTAACACCGGTTGTATGGATTGACATCAGGAACGTACTGAGGACTGATTCACGCTATCGTGATGCCAATATCCTGTGGGATGAAAGTACTTCAAGGGCAGTATCAGCTTTTGACTTCGCGAGACACCGCATTTATCTTACCCAGGGTTTCATAGGAGGAACCGATTCCGGAAAGACGACAACTCTTGGAAGGGAAGGCTCAGACTATACAGCAGCCATACTTGCCAATATGCTTGACGCAGAAAAAGTTGTTGTGTGGAAGGATGTTCCTGGTCTGCTGAATGCTGATCCAAAATGGTTTGAAGGTGCTGAAAAAATGGAGGAGGTATCGTACAGGGAAGCTGTTGAGATGACCTTTTCCGGAGCGAAAGTAATTCATCCAAAATCAATAAAACCACTTCATAATAAAGGTATTCCGCTTCAGGTCAGATCATTCATTGATACAAATGATACAGGAACAATTGTAAAGTCAGATCCTGCAATAAAGCAGGTACGACCGGTTTATGTCAGGAAGGAAGACCAGATACTGATTTCAATACTTCCAAAGGATTTCTCATTTGTAATGGGCGATAACCTTGGTAAGATCTTCAGCTCATTTAATGAAAACGGAATTAAGGTGAATCTTGTTGAGGCCAGCGCAGTAAGTCTTGATGTTTGTGTTGATGACGAGAGGCCAAAGGTTGAAATGTTTATAGCAGAGAATAAATCACATTTCACAGCAATTTATAACGCAGATGTAGAACTCCTTTCAATACGTCACTATACTCCTGAAGCGATCTCCAGGATAACAACTAATCGAGAAATACTTGTTGAACAGAGGACCAGGAACAGTGTGAGGTTTGTAGTGAGGAGGATTGCTTCACTTCGCTCGCAATGACTGGAACAATTATACTGTCTGTGACGGTTAGTAAACTGCAGAAATTACATTAATCAATCAGTCATTGCGAGCGAAGCGAAGCAATCCTGAGCGTAATTCAGTAATGTTATAAAGATTATTTAACGATCAAACATCAGTCTCTGTCCCCTGAAATTTTCATTTATGATGCCTTCATCATAAACTAATGCCCCATTCACCATTGTCTTCACGACTTTCGACCTGAATGTCTCGCCCTCAAAGGGCGACCATCCACACTTATACAGAATATTGTCTTTTTCTACAGTCCATGGTTCATCGGGATTGACAAGAACCAGGTCGGCCTTATAACCTTCCCTTATAAATCCTCTCTTCGAGATATTGAACAAAATAGCAGGATTGTGACACATCTTTTCCACTATTTTCTCAAGTGAAAATATTTTTTTGTGCCACATCTCCATCATGCTAACCAGCGAGTGCTGTATAAGTGGTCCACCCGACGGTGTTTTAAAATATGTTCCTGATTTCTCCTCAATTGTATGAGGTGCGTGATCTGTGGCAACTATATCTATAATGTCATTGTTTACAGCATGCCTAAGGGCATCCCTGTCGAACTTTGTCTTGATTGCAGGATTCCATTTTATCCGGGTGCCAAGCCGTTGATAATCTGAATCATCGAACCACAGATGATGAATACAAACTTCAGCGGTAATTCTTTTTTCACTCAGGGGGATCTCATTTGTGAAAAGCTTCATCTCATCGGCAGTTGACAAATGGAATATGTGGAGTTTCGTATTGAATTCCCTGGCAAGTGAAACTGCATGTGATGAAGATTTGAAACACGCTTCCCGGCTTCTTATTATCGGGTGCATCTCAATAGGCACATTCTCTCCGTATTTCTGCCGGAACATCTCACTGTTTTTTCTGACAACAGGTTCGTCTTCACAATGTGAGGAAATAATCATATGAGCGTTCCTGAAAAGATTACGCAGGGCATTTTCATTGTCAACCAGCATGTTGCCTGTTGATGAGCCCATGAAAACCTTTATACCGCAAACCTTCAGAGGATCAGCCTTCAGTACCTCTTCAAGATTGTCATTTGTGGCTCCTATGTTAAATGAGTAATTTATGAGGGATCTCTCTGAAGCAAGACTGTATTTTTCTTCAAGTGCTTTTACAGTTACTGTCTGCGGATTTGTATTGGGCATATCCATAAAAGATGTAACGCCACCGGCAGCAGCAGCCCTCGATTCACTGAAAATATCACCTTTATGTGTCAGGCCTGGTTCCCTGAAATGCACCTGGTCGTCAATTATACCCGGCATAAGCAGTAAGCCTGATGCATCAATTAACTTTGTATTTGCTGGTATTTTTTCAGAAGGGATTTTTCCTATAGCAGCAATTGTTTCATTTTCAATAAGAAGATTTCCTTTGAAGGATCTTCCCTCATTTACTATTGTTGCGTTATTTATCAGGATTGCATTCATGGACTAATTATTAAATGCAACAAATTAATGCTATTATCTTATAATACAAGTTGAAAAGGATATTTGAAGAGATCGGATCAATTCACTTTGGGGGTGTCTAGAAAGAATATATAACCACAAAGTGCACTAAGTTCGCACAAAGGGAACTCAAAGGTAAATCGCTGATTATTATTTCTTTGTGATCTTTGTGCATTTACTTTGTGTCCTTTGTGGTTAAATGATTCTGACTTTTTCAACATCCCCAATTTATGTGACTACTATTTAGGCTGTTAAAATACTTATTAGTAAGAATATTGATGTTACCATTTTATCCTTTCTTTTTCGGATAGCTTATAAACATGCTCCTCAGTTTCATTTTCAGAACTCCCCAGAGAGCTTCATTGAATATGCCACCAGTCATCTTGGAAGATCC
>CAZEYY010000066.1:0-20095 GCA_964516485.1 uncultured Rikenellaceae bacterium | reverse complement strand
GGGATAAACTGAACTTCAATCCCGATGAGATTTTCAGCAAGGTTCATAATCATGGCCAGAATAACGCTGCTTTTGCGGCACCTGTGACTATTGCCGCTGCCGGATCACATCATCACGGACAACAGCATGGGAATAATCATGGTGGAGGCTGCCCCGGTTCAAGGGAAATGGTTATTGAGAAAACCAAGGCTGACCAGGGCAGCAGAACGGTTACAGAACAAGCGTCTGAGTTAAGGCAATGGCCTGTGCAGATGCACCTGCTCAATCCTAATGCACCATACTTCCGTGGAGCAGACCTCATGCTCGCTGCTGACTGTGTTGCATTTTCTCTGGGAAACTTCCATTCAGGATGGCTTAAGGGAAAATCACTCGCCATCGCCTGCCCTAAACTCGATCATGGAACTGAAAGCTATGTTGAAAAACTGACAGCTATGATCGATATTGCCAGAGTAAATACAATATCTGTCATGATGATGGAAGTACCTTGCTGCGGGGGACTGATGCAGATGGTTAAGGCAGCGCTTTCAAAATCATCACGAAAGGTGCCTGTGAAGCAGATCATCGTCGGCATAAACGGAACTATACTGCAGGAAGAGTGGGTGTGATTTCAGGCGACAGAAGTGGCAGTATAATTATTCTATGCCAGGGAAAAACCCAGTCTGATTAGTTTTTCATTCAATTCCCTGCTGCAGTTACCTGTTACAATCCTGTATGATTGAAATTCCCTTCGTATTCCGTAATCTCCCCTTTGCTTTTCAAAGGTGTCAGGAGATTGCCTGAGCATAAAGTGATCTGACGCAATATCATAAGTCACTTTTACTGCCTCACCTATTATCTCCTCATCACTTTTTCCTGAACAATCAATCTCTATTACCTTATTGCCCGGATGAGGAATATTTTCAGGATACCAGTCTGTAAGAGGAAGCTTAAAAAATCTGCACAAGGAATTTACCACCATTGAAGTGCCTTTTGCCTTACCGTCAGTTGAATACCCTGCAATATGAGGAGTGGAAATGTGCGTTGCCGATAATAATTCCCTGTCGATATCCGGTTCATTCTCCCACACATCAAGAATTGCACCGGCGAGAAATCCATTCTTCAGAGCTGATTTAATCGATTCTGTATCAACAACTTCACCTCTGGAGGAATTAATAAGCCATGCTTTCTTACCCATGCTCCTGAATACATCTCCTGAGATAAGGTGATATGTTCTGTCATCGCCTGATCTGTTGAGGGGTACATGAAGTGTGATAATATCAGACTCCCTGAGAATAGTTTCAAAGGACACAAATTTATCGCGGCCCTCTTTTCTTTCACGCGGAGGATCATTAAGGAGTACTTTCATACCAAGTATTCCGGCGATTTTTTCAACTTTTGAACCGACATTCCCCACGCCAACAATTCCGAGTGTCTTGTTTTTCAGCCTAAAACCCTCATCAACTGATAGTTTCAACAATGCAGCTGCGATATACTGCTGTACTGATGACGAATTGCACCCCGGTGCATTTATCCATTTTATGTTCCGGGCATCGCAATAGTCAGTATCAATGTGATCATATCCTATTGTGGCTGTTCCTATGAATTTAACAGAAGTACCGTGAAGGAGAGCTTCATTGCACTTTGTACGTGTTCTAATGAGCAAACCGTCAGTGTCAGTCAGATCAGCCCTGGATATTTTACTGCCGGGCATATAAACAACATCTGCAAAGGGCTCCAGCACACCCCTGAGAAAAGGGATCTTATCGTCTGCTATAATTTTCAAAATTCACTAATTTAAAACGGAAAGATATGTAATTTTAAGCTTACTGATCCGTGTAAATTAAAAACCGATTAAACAATACTACCATAGCGTTGTTAAGTATTCTGAGAATATTATGCCATGACACGACAAAACCCCGAAACCGTTGATGAATATCTTGAAAATTATCCGCCCGAAATAAGGAAACGACTTCAGCAGATAAGAACAATTGTCAGAAAAGCGGCTCCTGATGCGGCAGAAAAGATAAGTTACGGAATGCCTGCCTTTACACTTTCAGGGATACTGCTTTATTATGCTGCACATACAAAACATGTAGGCCTTTATCCGTTTACGACAGCAATAGAAGCTTTCAGGGAAGAGCTCAAACCCTATAAGTCTGCAAAAGGATCAATTCAATTCCAAAATGATCAGCCATTACCTGTAAAACTGATCAGACAGATAGTTGAATTCAGGGTGAGTGAAAACAGGTTCAAAGCCTTACAAAAGAGCCATGCCGGTAAAAAGAAATAACAGATGGGTACTGTTAAGAAATTTTAATTAAATTGCATCCTGTCTAAGTGTTTGCAATTTTTTTCATAGTTCAGGGCATGGATAAAGGAATCATACTCGGATTAATACAGAATACAGCTATATTGCTGGCATTCAGCATGCTTTATGACTATTTCTGGTTACCAAAGAAGGATACAAAGACAATTGCCGGTAAAATATTATCCGGACTTATAATCGGCTCTGCAGGGATCGTACTTATGCTGACTCCCTGGAGACAGGTACCCGGACTTGTTTTTGATACACGATCGGTTCTGCTGGCACTTTCAGGCTTATTCTTCGGTTTAATCCCTACTGCAGTCGCTGCAATTACCATGGTCATATACCGGATATTCCTTGGAGGAATGGGTATCTGGATGGGGATTGCAGTTATAATTCTTTCATCAGTCACCGGAATACTCTATAAAAAAATAAGACCGGCATGGAACAGCAGGAATTACATAAGAGAACTTGCTTTTCTTGGATTCCTGGTCCATATAATAATGCTGGCCTGCACCATCCTTCTCCCTGAAGCTTCTATCCTGCCAACCCTCAAAAACATAATACTTCCCATAATTACAATCTACCCGACAGGTACAGTGCTCCTTGGCATACTTATGGTGCACCAGCTTAAAAATCAGGAAAATCAGAATGCCGCCGAAAAACTTGTCGAATCAGAAAGGCGGTTCATTGACCTTCTTACAAATTTTAATTATTTCTCCCTTATCCTCGACAGAACTGGAAAAATCCTGTTTTGCAATTCAAAGGTCCTTGAGACATCAGGATATAAAATTGATCAGCTCACAGGAAAAAATGCCTTTGAAATGCTTCTTCCACAGAGCACCATTGCAGCTGTGCAGGATGCCTTTGATTATATCCTGAGGGGGAAAACAGTTTTTTACAATTACGAAACCGAATTCAAAAGGGCTGATGGTGAAATACTTAATATAGAATGGAATGCTACTGTTCTGAGGGATGCAAATAAAGTAATTTCAAGTATAGCAACAATCGGACAGGATGTAACCAACAGAAAAAAGGCTGAAGCGGAACTGATTAAGGCAAAATCGAAGGCAGAGGAAAGCGATAACCTCAAATCAATTTTCCTTTCAAATATGAGCCATGAGATCCGTACTCCCATGAATGCGATTATGGGATTTTCATCAATGCTTGGCATGGACGATATCACTGATATCGAGAAGAAGCAGTATATAAGCATTATTCAGGATTCAGGGGAAAGACTGCTTAAAATCATAAACGACATTATTGATATCTCAAAGCTTGAAGCCAAGCAGTTTTCAGTCAATTTATCAGAATGTTCACTTAACGAAATATTCAGGTCAAGCATTGAAACCTTCCGGAAAAGCGACCTCCTTAAAGAAAAAAGACATATAAGCCTTGAACTTGATCCTGATTCAGAACATGCTGAAATATTGCTCATTACAGACAAGCACAGGATACAGCAGGTTCTCGATAATCTCCTCAGCAATGCGATTAAGTATACAGAAAAAGGAACAATAACAACGGGATACAGGATTATAACAGAAAACGGCAAGGAACTTGTGGAGGCTTATGTCAAAGATACCGGCATTGGGATTGCTGATGGAATGAGTAAGATTATATTCGAACGCTTCAGGCAGGTTGATGAAAACAAGTACCATGAAGGCGCTGGTCTTGGACTCAGCATCACTAAGGGTATAATTGAGCTCCTGGGTGGAAATATCTGGTTCGATTCTGCTCTCAACAAGGGAACCACATTTTATTTCAGGATACCGCTCATTATTCCGCAAAATGAACCTGTTTCTTTAAAGGGTGGGGTTTCGGGCATCCCTGACCTGTCAGGAAAAACAATAATTATTGCCGAGGATGATTATAATTCATACTATTATTTAAGGCTCTTACTTAAAGGTCTTAATGCCAACGTACTACATGCAGAAAACGGAATGATTCTAATGCGTCTTGTACAGCATAAGGTTCCTGATATTATTCTGCTCGATATAAACATGCCTGTTAAATCAGGATTTGAATGCCTCGACGATATTAAAAAACTGGGAATCAGCACTATGATAATTGCACAAACAGCCTATGCAATGGCCTCAGAAAAAGAGAGATGTTTATCATCCGGATGTCACGGATATATAGCCAAACCTGTAAAAAAGACCGACCTCTACAGGGAAATATCTCAGCTCCTCACCGAAAAACTTCCGGTTTGATTTTGTAATTCCCCATCTTACGATAAATAACCTCAAAATGTCAAAGAAAATACTTATCACATACGCAACATATACAGGTTCCGCAGAGACCGTTGCCGGAATAATTTCCTCCGATCTGACTGCCAGAGGATTAACCACTGAAGTAGTACCCATGAAAGAGGTAAATGATCTTTCGAAATACGATGCAGTTGTTGCAGGCAGCGCCATTCATTCAGGACGCTGGCTGCCTGAGGCATTTGACTTCCTCAATACCCACAGGCAGGAGCTTAATTCAAGACCTTTTGCTGCCTACCTCGTGTGTATGACAATGGCAATGAAAAAACGTGACAAATACCTGCAGTTCGTTTCTGACTTCATGATCCCGGTGAGAGAGATTGTCAAGCCTGTCAGCGAAGGACATTTTGCCGGAAAACTTGAAATAAGAAAGATCAAGTCATTGAGCGAAAAGATAAAATTCAGAATCAGTGTCTCCGCGGGAGTATGGAAGGAAGGCGATCATATCAATTCTTCTGAAATTGTAAAATGGAGTGAGTCTCTTTCACATATTTTATGATTTCAAAATGTCCATTGACAGATAAAATATATACTTTGGAGGCTTAAATATCACAAATGAGCCGTTACTGCATCCTTTTTCTTCTGTTTTCCCTAAGTTTTTTCAATGTTTCAGCTCAACCCTCAATAAAAGCTGTATATACTGCATCAGCTCCGGAAATTGACGGACTTATTGACGATGAAGTATGGAAATCAGCACCGGTAATAACAGATCTGTACCAGAGAGAGCCTGACTCAGGAGATCCGGCTTCACAGAAATCCGAATTTTATTTTCTGTATGATCAGCACAACATTTATGTCGGGGTAAGATGTTTTGATGAAGCAAAGGGTATTTCATCAAAGGAAATGAGCAGGGACGGCGATCTCGGAGAAGAGGACAGGATACAGGTAATATTCGATACCTACCTTGACGGCCGGAGCGGATACTGGTTCCAGATTGGCCCCAGGGGAAGCATTGGCGATGCCCTTGTAAATGAAAACGGAAAGGAATTCAACAAATCATGGGACGGGCTGTGGGACGGCCGGGCAAAAATTACCGATTACGGCTGGGAAGGTGAACTTATAATCCCGTTTAAAACAATGGGCTTCAAAAAGGGAAACGACACCTGGGGACTTAAGATAATCAGATACATAAGAAGAAGATCAGAAATATCAACCTGGCCTCAGACTTCGCTGAATGCCAACAGATTCCAGATATCTGATGGTGGAAGGATGACTGGCATTGAGAATATAACCCAGGGGATAGGACTCGATATAGTTCCTTACCTTACAGGCGGCTTCAGCAAGAAAGCCGGAAACGGTACAAAAAAGGTAATTGAAGGAGGAGGAGATATCTTTTATAACATAACGCCTGCACTCAAGGCTGCCGTTACAATTAATACCGATTTTGCACAGACAGAAGTTGATGAACGCCAGATTAACCTTACAAGATTCAATCTCTTCTTCCCCGAGAAAAGAGACTTCTTCCTTGACGGATCAAACTACTTTACCTTTGCAATTAACGGAGACAGTGAAAATCCGCAGAATACTGCAAATATCCCATTCTTTTCGAGACGTATTGGTCTTGATGCCGGAGGTAATCCGGTTCAGATAAAGTACGGAGGAAAGTTCACAGGTAAGACTGACGGATGGAACATCGGGATGCTTCATGTTAAGGATGACAATGAATGGGACAATCCGGGCTATACTGTCGCAAGGATTTCAAGGGACCTTGGCAAGCAGTCTTCTGTTGGCATAATAAGCACTAACGGCAATGCACTTTCTGATGCTGACAATTCGCTTGCCGGCATCGATATGCGTCTCGCAAGTTCCGAGCTGGCAGGTAATAAAAACATAACGTATAACCTTTACGGAATGAAATCGTTTACCAATGGCCTCAGCGGAAACGATATGTCCTTAGGTACTGAGATCAGTTATCCGAATGATTTCCTGAATTTCAGGGTGGGCTACCTGCAGATAGGAGAAAACTACAATGCCGGACTGGGTTTTGTTCCCCGTAAAAACATACGCGATTTCTATGGAGGAATCGGTCTGGGCCCCAGACCAGAAAATTCTCCGGTAATGCAGGTAAAAACAGGTGTAAAATACAATTTCATCAGCAATCTGAGTGACGGAGGACTGGAGACGGCCCAGATAGATCTCAACTATTCCGATATTATTTTTATTAGCGGAGACAAAATTTCTCTTTCATCGCAGTATATGTTTGAATCGCTTGTAAATGACTTTAATATATTCGGAAGCCACAGAATACTGGCTGATGATTATAACTTCTGGAGGCACAGCCTGCAGCTGACCTCTGCAAAAAGGAGGTTGTTGTGGCTTTCTACTAAAGTTGCTGCAGGTGGTTTTTACTCAGGTAACAGGACTGACTGGCTTATTCAGGCCGGATATAAGGTTGCTGTGCCCCTGTTCATTGGCGCAGAATCAGACAGGAAATGGGTCGATTTGCCTGATGGAAGTTTTGTTGCCCAGATTTACAGGGTCAACCTGAATTTCATGTTCAGTCCCTACCTGACATGGTTCAATTTCCTGCAGTATGAAAACCAGACTGAAACAATGGGTTTTCAGTCAAGATTCCAATGGATTATAAAACCAGGAAAGGAGCTGTTCCTTACTTTCAACTCACCGCTTATAGATCCTGCAGAGCGTTTTCAGCCCGAATCCTATGAAGCAAGGGCTAAAGTCAAGTACACCATAAGATTCTGATACTGAGTCATATTCCTTACTACAAGGCATTTACTCAACTATCTTCATCTCATTAAGAAGGTAGCCGGCACCGGCAAACTTGTCGATTATAAAGAGCACATACCTGATATCAAGGCTGATATTACGGCTCTGGTCGGGATTATAGGCCAGATCGCTTGCAACACCTTCCCAGGCCCTGTCGAAGTTTATTCCGATCAGATGGCCGTCAGCATTTATCACAGGACTACCTGAATTGCCGCCTGAGGTATGGTTATTGGCAATAAAGCATACCGGGACCTCACCGCCCTGAGTATATTTTCCAAAATCTCCTGACCGGTACAGTTTACGAAGCTTCTCCGGCACGTTATAATCGTAAATTTCCGGATTATCCTTCTCCATTATCCCTTTAAGCGTTGTATAATATGTATAATATACGGCATCTTTTGAATAGTAACCCTGGACAGTGCCATAGGTCACTCTGAGCGTTGAATTTGCATCAGGGTAGAAAACCTTGTCGGAGGCATAGGCAATCTGCAGAGTCATATAATCAGAATTCAGTTTCTGTAGCTCAAGGTTGAGCTTTGCAAGTTCCGGTCTTACCCGCTCAGCAATAAGGTCGGTCACGCTGTTTACAAGCATATAAAACGGATCTTTTGCAAGTTTTGCAGCTGAACTGCCGTTATATGAAGAAACGAAGGCCCTGAATTTAGCCTCATCCGCAAAAATAGTCTTCCTGTAAAGCTGATCTGCCAGCTTTCCAAAATCGCCCTGGCACGACTTTCTCAGCTTTACATATTCCGGAGCCAGCCAGCTCTCATCAATATTTTTCCCGTAAAGCTCCATCACTGCTGAGAAAAGCTTCCTGTCGGTATCAACATTGTAATTCCTGAAGAATGCAGAAGCAACCGACTCAAGGTTTATCTTGGCGGCGGTTATCCTGTCCTGGTCTTCTTTGTTTTTCACAAGCTCTTCCAGGGTAGAAAAATTCCTGGCAAATCCTACAGCCTCGGTCCCAGAATTAAAAAAGACCTCATTTGTAAAGCTGAAAACAAGATTATACTCTTTGAGCTTGTCATACAGCTCTTTATAAGCAGGAAGAACCTTCCCGTATTTTGAAGCAAGATCAGGATCGGAGTTTATCCAGTCCGTAAGCTTTTTCTCATATTCCTTTTTCTTTTCTATTGTACCCATCCTGTCAAGTCCCTGGTTCTCCCCTATCCATTTCTTCCACGAATTTGCAAGGCCGGATTTTTTTGCCGAATACTGGATACGTATCAGGGGATCGCTTTTCATAGCCTCTTCCATTATATCAATCTTGCGCGTCCGTATGTCGATCATTTTCGGATTGACAAAATTCTTTACCATTTCAATATGATAAGAGGGAACATATTCGGATGTGGCTCCCGGGTATCCGAAGACCATTGTAAAATCACCCTCCTTTATTCCCTTTACTGAAACCGGGAAGAAATATGCAGGCTTATACGGAACATTTTCAGCAGAATAAGCTGCCGGTTTGTTATCCCTGCCAGCATAAACCCTGAAAAGAGAGAAATCACCTGTATGACGCGGCCATACCCAGTTGTCTGTCTCACCTCCGAATTTTCCTATTGCCGAAGGAGGAGCACCTACAAGGCGCACATCCCTGAATACTTCATTAACGAACAGAAAATATTGTTTCCCCATGAAAAAAGGCCGGACAACAGCGGTATAACCATTTCCTTCAACAGCTTTGGCAATTATGGCATCAATATTTGATGAAATCCTTTTATCCCTTTCCTCCGAGCTGATTTTATCACTTACTCCTGAAAGCACAACATCAGTCACGTCCTCCATCCTCTTCAGGAAGGTAACAGTAAGACCCGGATTCGGTAACTCTTCAGCAGCCGACATTGCCCAGAAGCCATTTGTAAGATAATCATGTTCCAGTGTTGAATGTCTCTGTATCTGACCATATCCGCAATGATGATTTGTTATCAGCAGCCCATCGGGTGAGATAAGTTCTCCGGTGCACCCCCCTCCGAAATGTACAATTGCATCCTTCATGCATGCCTTGTTCACGCTGTATATATCCTCTGCAGAAAGTTTGAAACCTTTTTCCTGCATTAGTTTAATGTTGTATTTTTCTATAAGAAGTGGTATCCACATTCCTTCATCAGCAAGTACCGCCTTTTGCAGAATAAGTGTACAAAAAACACTTATTAAAATAAACTTAGTTTTCATTATCAATCAATCAATTAGCTAATCATTTTTTCAAGTTCTTCATACAATTTATGGACAGGAAGGCCCACAACATTGAAATACGATCCTTCAATCCTGCTGCAGGCTGCAAGGCCTATCCATTCCTGTATGCCATAAGCTCCGGCCTTGTCATAGGGAGCATATTTATCAACATAATAATGTATTTCCGGTTCCGACATTACTCTGAAAGTTACAAGTGTCGTATCGGTGAAAATCACATTTTTCACTGTTGACAACAATGAGACTCCGGTAATAACCTGATGAGTCTTACCCGAAATTGCCTTCAGCATACGTATTGCATCTGCCTCATATTCAGGTTTTCCAAGAACCATTCCATCACACCAGACAATAGTATCCGCTGTAATCACAATCTCGCCAGGCCTTACTGAAAGGGAAAATGCCTTTGATTTATTCACTGCTACGTGTCTGGCTATCTGTTCTCCTGCAAGACCTTCAGGAAATGATTCATCAAATTCCTTAAGTACAATCTCGAAATCGATGCCCGTCTCCCTGAGGAGCTGCTGCCGCCTGAGTGACTTAGAAGCAAGTATTATCCTGTATTTGCGGAGTTTCTCTGTAAGCATTACTCAGATCAGGTTCCAGGTGAGAAGCGCTTTTACAACAAGTGAATAGAGTATCCCTCCAAGCATGACTATCTTCATCAGCCTGCTAGCAGAATGCATCCTTTTCCTGTCGGTGCTGCGGAATACAATAAATATTACAAGGAGCAAGGGCAGTACAAGTACGGCAGAGATGTAAACAAGTGTATAATTATCATACAGGAAGAGATGCCATATAATGTAAAGAAGCGCTATTGTAATGAGGTTCAGAAAGGAAGCAATTATTTTTGCTGTTTTAATGCCCAGGACTACCGGCAAAGTATTTCTGCCATAGGCCACATCACCTTCAAAATCCTCGATATCCTTAATTATTTCCCTCGTAAGTGTTGTAAGAAAGGCAAAGAATGCAAAACCGCCAATCCAGTAAAATATGAAATCAAAATCAGGAGGATTAACAGCATTAACTGAATAATACCTGTAGAGTGCGGGCCATTCATAAAAGCCTACAAGCAGGGGTACCATTCCTGTAAGAACGGCCACAACAATATTTCCCAGAAGGAACTGACGCTTATAGCTTGCTGAATAAAAATAGAGCAGGCCTGATACTACAAGGAAGAGCATACCTGCAAGGAAATATCCTGATCTCCAGGAAATATAAAAGCCCAGCGCAACTCCGGCAATATTGAAAACATTATGAAGCATCATTGCCTGCCTGCGCTCAATCCTTGTTCCGACAATCACACTGCCTTTATTGATAAGGTCAGTCCGTATGTCGAAATAATCATTAATTACATACCCTCCTGCCGTGATGAAAACAGTTGCAAGAACAAGCAGAATAAAGTTGAAAAGAGAAAACTGAAGTGTAACGGGAACTTCTGCTCCCGATCCTTCGTTAAGTGTTACTGTCAGTTTGCCCAGCACCGGTTCCAGCAATGCATACCTTATCAGAATCATTGTAAGAACAACAATCAGCAGATTCTGCCACCTTATAAGATTAAAAAAAGCTTTCATTAGTTACCAGCTGTATGCATCTGAATCCATCCATTTATTATGAAGCCTGAGTACCTGTTCAATAACATCCCTCACACAACCTTCGCCCCCCTTTTTATCGGAAATGTAAACAGCTGCCTGCTTTATTTCGCTGTCGGCATCTGAAGGACATACCGGCACGCCTGCTACCTGCATCACCTGCAGATCAGGGATGTCATCACCCATGAAAAGAACCTCCGATTTATCGAGCCTGTACTTTTCAGTGAAACTGTTGAAATGTTCTATTTTTGATTTGCTGTTAAGAAATATATCCCTGATCCCCAGCAACTTCAACCGTTTCTGATATTCTTTTGAACTGCTGCCTGATATAATTCCTATATGGTATCCTTTTTTCACTGCAAACTGCAGGGCATATCCGTCACGCAGATTAACTGTCCTGTTAGGAACGCCAAATGAATTCAGACTAATTGTCTGCAACGACAGCACTCCGTCGATATCAAAAACAAATGCCTTTACCTTTGCCAGGTTTTCTTTGAAATTAGTCATTTAACCTTGTGTGATAATTATATATCGATCTGGAAATATCACTGTAGATTTTCTGCAGATCAGGATCGAAAGATAATAATTCCAGATGTTTCCGGAGAGTGTTTTTGTCATTTCTGAGTGCAGGACCAGTCTGGGATTGGACAGGGCCATTCTCCAGAGCCTTCATAAACACCTCAGTTACAAGAGGTTTCAGCTTTTCAAATGAAAAACCTGCCTTTACAGATAAATGACTGCCCAGCGTGAGCATGTGATTTGTGAAATTTCCTGCAAAGACAGCTGCCAGATGAAGCATTCTGCGTTCCAGTGAATCGGAAAAACATACTTCTGCCGTTAATGATCTGGCTATATCACCCAGTACATCGGACACCTCAGCGGTTTTCGATTCAATAAAAACAGGCAGATTACAGAAGTTAAGCTTTCTTCCGTGCGAAAATGTCTGCAAGGGATAAAACACACCTGTTCTGACAAGATCTGAAGGAAAAACATCAATACCTGTGCTTCCTGATGTATGAGCTACAATTGTCCGGGGGTGGCATTTCAGCCTTTTAAGTACGCTGCTTATATTCCTGTCGGAAACTGCAACAAAAATAACCTGTGTAGATTCAGGAAAAACCATTTTGTCGGACCAGACTGCATTGCATGATTCTGCCAGACCCGGTCCCCTTACTTTGGTTGATGTAACAATCTTGTCAATGTTATGACCTCTCAAGAAGAGTTCTCTGCAAAGTACATCAGCAAGTCTGCCTGCACCCGCAAAGGATATGTTGTAATATTTCACAGTCTGAATTTCAATAAAGATACAAATTTACTGAATAGCAAAGGTTTAAAACAAAAAGAGACTGTTTACCAGTCTCTCTTTCATAATATTGTTACAGTCTTATTTTTTCTTCCCGTACATATCAAGGTAGATCTTGGTAACCTGAATGTTATACTGTTTGTACAGGCTTGAGTTGTAGTTGTAATTGCTCTGCTGCCAAACGTAATTGCAGTCCCAGTAAACATTCCCTGAAACCATCAGTTCGTCGCCGCTTTTAAAATCCTTAACTGAGGGAAACATTTCAACCGGATTGCAGAATGTGTAGCTTGAATAAACATCATTCATAACCTGGAGAGACATCAGAGTACCTTCAGTATTAAAATAAACATAGCAGGGTTCATCTGTCAGTGAAAAGAGAACATCCTTACCGCATCCGCATTTCTTCTGCTTCTTGCAATCAGTTGAGGCGAGCAGTGGAAGCATCAGAACAAGGATTACAAGTATTTTTCTCAGCAGTAAGCGCATCTGTTTATTTATTATATATACTCTTAAATAACGTAACTGATTATAGTTTATTTCATGCCTGAGCTGTAGGGCCTCCAAAATTAAGTGGTACTGCCGGTGCAGATCCCTTCACATCCTTTATTGTGCCATGAACAGCCTCATACTTCGAAATATTATCCTCCAGCGCGGCCACAAGCCTTTTAGCATGCTCAGGGGTAAGGATAATCCTCGACTTTACCTGTGCTTTTGGAATACCGGGCATGATTCTTATGAAATCGACGACAAATTCAGAAGCTGAATGAGTAATCACAGCAAGGTTCGAATATGTTCCCTGTGCAATCTCCTCATTCAGTTCAATACTGATCTGTCCCTGGTTTTTAGGATCTGATGCAGCCATTTTGATCTATTTTTTTCCTGTCTTCACCTCTTCCTCTTCAGGAGCGGCGCTAACAAGATTCTCATATTCTTCAAGCGAACCAACAATTATGTCGTTATACTGCCTCTGCCCTGTACCTGCAGGAATAAGATGCCCTACAATGACATTTTCCTTAAGTCCTTCAAGCTTATCTATCTTACCCAGAATAGCAGCTTCGTTGAGCACTTTTGTTGTCTCCTGGAATGAAGCAGCTGAGAAGAAGCTCTTTGTCTGCAGTGATGCACGTGTAATACCCTGCAGAACCTGGCTTGAGGTTGCAGGAATTGCATCCCTCGATTCAACAGTTTTTAGGTCACGGCGCTTAAGGGCTGAGTTTTCATCCCTGAGCTTACGTGAAGTAACTATCATGCCAGGACGGAGTGTCTGTGAATCACCGGAATTTTCTATAACCTTTTTGCCATAGATCCAGTCATTCTCATCCATGAACTCAAGCTTGTCAACTATCTGTTTTTCAAGGAATTTAGTGTCTCCCGGGTCAACTATCTCAACCTTGCGCATCATCTGGCGCACAATGATCTCAAAATGCTTATCATTGATTTTCACACCCTGCAGACGGTAAACTTCCTGGATCTCATTAACAATATACTCCTGTACTTTTGTCGGACCCTTGATTGCTAGTATGTCTGAAGGAGTAATTGCTCCGTCAGAAAGCGGTATACCTGCCTTCACATAGTCATTTTCCTGTACAAGAATCTGTTTTGAAAGCGGAACAAGGTATTTCTTTATCTCATCGGTCTTCGACTTGATTGCTATTTCCCTGTTACCTCTCTTTATCTTTCCGAAAGTCACCTCACCATCAATCTCCGAAACAATTGCCGGATTTGAAGGGTTACGGGCTTCGAACAATTCTGTTACCCTTGGAAGACCACCGGTGATATCACCTGATTTACCTACGGCTCTTGGTATTTTTGCCAGAACTTCTCCGGCTTCCACCATCTCATTTGTATCAATTACAAGGTGAGCGCCAACGGGAAGGTTATAAAGTTTAAGCTCCTCTCCTTTCTTGTCGAGGATCTTAATTGCAGGGTTTTTGGTCTTGTCCCTGCTCTCAATAATAACTTTCTCCTTGAATCCGGTCTGTTCATCAGATTCTTCACGGAAGGTAATACCTTCAATGAGGAAATCATAGCCAATCTTACCACTTGCTTCAGCAACAATAACTGCGTTGAACGGATCCCATTCGCATATCAGCTTGCCTTTTTCTATTTCCTGGCCCGGCTTAACATAAAGCTTTGAACCATAAGGTATTGTATGTGTAGTAAGTGCAATTCCGGTCTTCTTGTCAATTATCCTGAGTTCTGCCAGACGGCCGATAACTATGTCGATATCGCCTTTTTCCGAATCACTCATTGGAACTGACCTCAGCTCTTCAATCTCAGCTATACCACCATAACGTGCAACAAGCCTTGATTCAGTAGTTATGTTTGAAGCTGTACCTCCAACGTGGAAGGTACGGAGTGTAAGCTGTGTACCTGGTTCTCCGATACTCTGTGCAGCGATAACGCCAACAGCCTCTCCTTTCTGAACCATACGTCCAGTGGCAAGGTTTCGTCCGTAACATTTAGCACAAACGCCTTTTTTCGATTCACATGTAAGCACCGAACGGATCTCAACCTGTTCAATTGGTGAATCCTCTATTTTCATTGCAAGTTCTTCAGTAAGTTCCTGGCCTGCTTCGACTATTAATTCACCTGTAAGAGGATGATAGACATCGTGAACAGCGGTACGGCCGAGAATCCTTTCGTAAAGTGATTCAACAACCTCTTCATTCTTCTTGATTGCCGTTGCAACAAGTCCCCTCAGTGTTCCGCAGTCTTCTTCATTTATAATTACGTCCTGCGAAACGTCAACAAGACGGCGGGTAAGATAACCAGCGTCAGCTGTCTTGAGGGCGGTATCAGCAAGACCTTTACGCGCACCGTGAGTTGAAATGAAGTACTCGAGAACCGACAGACCTTCCTTGAAGTTTGAGAGAATCGGGTTTTCGATGATCTCAGAACCTGTAGAACCTGACTTCTGCGGTTTTGCCATAAGACCCCTCATGCCTGAGAGCTGACGGATCTGTTCCTTCGAGCCCCTTGCACCTGAGTCAAGCATCATATATACTGAGTTGAAGCCCTGCTTGTCTGTTGACAGCTGCTTCATGAGCGACTGTGTAAGCCTTGCATTTACATGTGTCCAGATGTCAATTATCTGGTTGTAACGTTCATTATTTGTAATGAACCCCATGCTGTAGTTGTTGAGAACCTCTTCAACCTGTTCGTAACCCTCAGATACAAATTTTGTCTTTTCTTCAGGTATGATAACATCATCGAGGTTGAAGGAGAGGCCTCCCTTGAATGCTGTGTAGAAACCGAGGTTCTTTATTGCATCAAGGAAATCAGCTGTTTTAGCTGTTCCTGCAAGTTTAAGAACACGGCCGATAATATCCCTAAGGGATTTCTTTGTAAGAAGTTCATTTATATATCCTACCTCACTTGGAACAACCTGGTTGAAGATAACACGACCGACAGTTGTTTCAACAAGATGATTTACAAGTTCTCCATCCTTGCGGTCATTAACCTTAACTTTAATGAATGCATGAAGGTCAATTTTACCTTCATTGTATGCTATTGTAACCTCTTCAGGAGAATAGAATACAAGCCCTTCGCCCCTTACTTTGTCCTTTTCGGTGCTCTTTCTTCCTTTTGTTATGTAGTAAAGGCCAAGAACCATGTCCTGTGAAGGAACAGTTATAGGTGCACCGTTTGCGGGGTTCAGGATATTGTGTGAAGCAAGCATAAGCATCTGAGCTTCAAGTACTGCAGCATTGCCCAGAGGAAGATGAACAGCCATCTGGTCACCGTCGAAGTCAGCGTTGAAAGCTGTACATACTAGAGGGTGAAGCTGGATAGCCTTACCTTCAATCAGTTTAGGCTGGAATGCCTGGATACCGAGCCTGTGAAGTGTGGGAGCACGGTTAAGAAGAACAGGATGTCCTTTAAGTACGTTTTCAAGGATGTCCCATACAACAGGGTCTTTCCTGTCGACTATCTTTTTAGCTGATTTAACAGTCTTTACAATACCACGCTCAATAAGTTTCCTTATAATGAATGGCTTATAAAGCTCAGCAGCCATGTCTTTCGGCAGACCGCACTCATGAAGTCCGAGTTCAGGTCCTACAACGATTACAGAACGTGCTGAATAGTCAACCCTCTTACCAAGGAGGTTCTGACGGAACCTTCCCTGTTTACCTTTAAGGCTGTCGCTGAGCGATTTAAGAGGCCTGTTGGCATCTGTTTTTACAGCATTTGCTTTTCTTGAGTTATCGAACAATGAGTCAATAGCTTCCTGCAGCATTCGTTTCTCGTTACGGAGAATAACTTCAGGAGCCTTGATCTCAATTAGTCGCTTTAGCCTGTTGTTCCTTATTATAACCCTCCTGTAAAGGTCATTGAGGTCACTAGTTGCAAAACGTCCTCCATCGAGGGGAACAAGAGGTCTCAATTCAGGAGGAATTACAGGTACGACTTTTATTATCATCCATTCAGGCTTGTTCACATGCTTCGAATCCCTGAAAGCCTCAACAACCTGCAGCCTCTTAAGGGCCTCATTTTTACGCTGTTGTGAAGTTTCTGTACTTGCCCTGTGACGAAGTGAATATGATAATTCATCAAGATCTATACGATTGAGAAGCTTATTCAGAGCTTCTGCACCCATGTCGGCAACAAATTTATCAGGATGGTTATCCTCAAGATACTGGTTTTCCTTTGGAAGTGATTCAACTATCTCGAGGTATTCCTCTTCAGTAAGGAAATCGAGGTATTTTACACCGTCAACGGCTTTAATACCCGGATTGATAACAACATACCTTTCATAGTATATTATTGAATCGAGCTTTTTTGTAGGAAGACCAAGCAGGTAACCAATCTTGTTTGGAAGTGAACGGAAGTACCATATATGGGCAACAGGAACAACAAGTGAAATGTGCCCCATTCTTTCGCGACGCACCTTCTTTTCTGTTACTTCAACACCGCAGCGGTCGCAAACGATTCCCTTATACCTTATGCGTTTGTACTTTCCGCAATGACATTCATAGTCTTTTACCGGTCCGAAGATCCTTTCGCAGAAAAGACCGTCACGTTCCGGCTTGTATGTTCTGTAATTAATTGTTTCGGGCTTGAGCACCTCACCACTTGAACGATCAAGGATTTCTTCAGGTGATGCAAGACCTATTGAGATTTTTGAATAACTGGTCTTTGTTTTATTATCTCTTCTGAATGACATATTCTGGATAATTATAAATTCAAATAATTAATTTTCAATACTCTGTGTAAATCTCAACCTAGTCAAGTATAACACTGAGTCCGAGTCCCCTGAGTTCATGAAGAAGAACGTTGAGCGACTCAGGAATTCCTGCCTGAGGCATTGGTTCACCCTTCACGATAGATTCATAAGCTTTTGCACGGCCTACAACATCGTCTGATTTTATTGTAAGGATCTCCTGGAGTATATGAGCTGCACCGAATGCTTCGAGTGCCCAGACCTCCATTTCACCAAACCTCTGACCACCAAACTGTGCTTTACCGCCAAGAGGCTGCTGGGTAATGAGAGAATACGGACCGATTGAACGGGCATGCATCTTATCATCAACCATGTGACCAAGCTTAAGCATATAAATAACTCCGACAGTTGCAGGCTGGTCGAACCTTTCACCTGTTCCGCCGTCATGGAGGTAAGTCTTACCGAATTTCGGAATACCTGCTTTTTCGGTATTCTGATTTATCTGGTCGATTGTTGCTCCGTCGAAAATCGGAGTAGCGAATTTCATACCAAGCTCCTTGCCTGCCCAGCCAAGAACAGTTTCATAGATCTGTCCGAGGTTCATCCTTGAAGGAACACCAAGCGGGTTAAGCACTATGTCAACAGGAGTACCGTCTTCAAGAAAAGGCATGTCTTCGGCGCGGACAATCTTGGCAACAATACCCTTGTTACCATGGCGTCCTGCCATCTTGTCGCCGACCTTAACCTTACGCTTCTTGGCAATATATACTTTTGCAAGACGTACAATACCTGCAGGCAGTTCATCGCCAATAGTAATGTTGTATTTCTTGCGCTTGTAAATACCATCTATCTCCTTGTACTTTATTATATAGTTGTGAAGCAGCTGTTTGATGCTGTCATTTTTCTTTTTGTCGGTAGTCCATTTATTCGGATTGACATTAAGAAAATCAACATCCTGCATCTGCTTAAGGGTGAATTTGCTACCCTTTGGTATTACATCAACATTGAGATAGTCTTTAACACCCTGTGATGTTTTACCATTAACAAGTATGAAGAGCTTGTCAACAAGTCTTGCCTTGAGGTCTTCAATGCTTTTGTTGAATTCAGCTTCAATCTTGTCAAGAAGAGGTTTCTCAACTGCCTTAGCCTTCCTGTCCTTTATTGCTCTGGTGAACAATTTTTTATCAATAACAACACCGTCGAGTGAAGGACCTGCCTTAAGTGAGGCATCCTTTACATCTCCAGCCTTGTCGCCGAAAATTGCCCTCAGCAGTTTCTCCTCGGGTGAAGGATCAGATTCTCCCTTGGGAGTAATCTTTCCTATCAGAATATCACCCGGTCTGATGTGAGCGCCAATCCTTATGAGACCGTTCTCATCGAGGTTCTTTGTTGCTTCCTCGCTGACGTTAGGAATATCTGAGGTAAGTTCCTCAAGACCGCGTTTTGTATCGCGTACTTCTAGCTGATATTCATCAATATGCACAGAGGTGAAGTAATCTTCCTGAACAACCTTTTCAGAGATCACTATAGCATCCTCGAAGTTATATCCTTTCCAGGGCATGAAAGCCACCTTAAGGTTTCTCCCAAGTGCAAGTTCTCCACCTTTTGTTCCGTAACCTTCTGTAAGCACCTGGCCTTTTTTAACCTTTTCACCCTTTTTCACAACAGGGAGAAGGTTGATGCAGGTATTCTGGTTTGTTTTGCGGTACTTTGGAAGAGTATAGCGCTTGATGTCATCATCAAAGCTTACGAATTTCTCTTCATCGGTACGTGAATATCTGATAACTATTTCATTTGAATCAACAAATTCCACAACGCCATCACCTTCAGCCATATACAGAATACGACTATCCCTGATCACCTGTCCTTCAAGACCGGTTCCGACTATCGGGGCCTCAGGGTTGATAAGCGGTACTGCCTGGCGCATCATGTTCGATCCCATGAGAGCCCTGTTGGCATCATCGTGCTCCAGGAAGGGAATGAGTGAAGCGGCTATTGAAGCAATCTGGTTTGGAGCGACATCCATTAGGTCGACTTTTGTAACTTCCTCAAAAGGATAGTCAGCCTCGTAACGGCATTTTGCCCTCTGATTTTCAAAATGACCATCCTTTGTAAGAAGTGCGTTAGCCTGGGCGATCATTTTATTTTCCTCTTCTTCAGCGCTGAGCCATACAACACCTTCTTCATTAAGCTCAACCTTTGAGCCTTTTTTCTCATCATGGGTAACCTTCAGGTAAGGTGTTTCAATAAAGCCGAGCTCATTGATCTTTGCAAATATGCAAAGTGAAGAAATAAGACCGATGTTCGGACCTTCAGGTGTTTCAATGGGGCAAAGCCTTCCGTAGTGTGTATAGTGAACGTCCCTTACTTCGAAACCTGCTCTTTCGCGTGAAAGACCGCCGGGTCCGAGAGCCGACATACGGCGCTTGTGAGTCATCTCTGCAAGCGGATTTGTCTGGTCCATGAACTGTGAAAGCTGGTTTGTGCCGAAGAATGAGTTGATAACTGAAGAAAGCGTCTTCGAGTTGATAAGGTCAACCGGTGTAAACACCTCATTATCCCTTACGTTCA
>CAZEYY010000065.1:15633-20373 GCA_964516485.1 uncultured Rikenellaceae bacterium | reverse complement strand
GGAGGCTCAATTATCGATATGGGCCTTAAATATGTTATTAAAGGTGTAAGTGTTCTTGAGGATATAGATGATATGGGAAATATCATCGTAGGATTCAGACAGCAGACGTCAAGCTCTGTGGCAGGTATTCAGGCCGCTTCCACAGGCAATAACAGCACATCACAGTCTATGTCGTCCAGAGTTCCCGTCTACCTCAGGGATATTGCCCGGATCACCTTTCAGAACAAGGACCCCGAAAACATAGTTACTCTCAACGGAGAACGTTGCGTAGGTTTACTCGTTTACAAGGAACCGAAATTCAATACAGTTGAAGTTGTGAGTAGCCTTGATAATGCTTTTGATGATATCTCAAAAGCATTACCCGGTTACAACTTCACAAATGTTCAGGATCAGGGGAAGTACATTGATGACGCCATAGGGGAAGTAAAAAACACGCTGATAATTGGTATACTTCTGGCAGTAATTATTCTTTTTGTGTTTCTCCGGAGAATCGGAACCACCCTTGTAATAAGCATTGCAATTCCCATTTCGATAATAGCCACCTTCAATCTCATGTATTTCAATGATCTTACATTGAATATAATGACACTGGGAGGATTGGCTCTTGGCGCAGGTATGCTCGTCGACAATGCAATAGTGGTACTTGAAAACATTACAAGGCTGAGAGAAGAAGGTGTTCCTTTTAAAGAATCCGTAATCAGAGGCACTTCTGAAGTTGGGGCAGCAATAACCTCCTCAACAGTTACAACAATTGTTGTCTTTTTTCCGATTGTATACATCCACGGCGCTTCAGGTGAAATGTTCAGGGACCAGGCATGGACAGTGGCCTTCTCACTTCTTTCCTCACTGCTTGTAGCCATGCTTGTAATACCAATGCTTATTTCGGTACTTTTTCCAGACATCAACAAGAGAGCTATGCCAGTTAAGTCTTTCACTTTCAGATGGTACAGCAAATTTCTCGATAAGGCAGTTGATAAAAGATCAGCAGTCGTTGCAATTTCAGTTATCCTTGTAACTATAACCGGATTTATAATACCTCATCTGGGCAGTGAATTCATGCCCCGCTCCGCATCAGCTTCATTTTCAATACATTTGAAACTACCCCCTGGCACAAGTCTTGAGGTTACTGAAAAAACCACCGCTGCTGCTGAAAGGCAAATACGTGAACTGCTGGGAGACAAAGTACAGATGATCTATACGCATGCAGGCGCCGACAGGAATTCACTCTTCAGCCAGACAGGAGAAGAACAGGGAGATAATACGTCCTCTCTGAGGATAATTCTCCGGGAAGAATATACTGACCTGACTGAAGAGGCAATCATAGTCACTGAACAGTGGCTCAAAACTCTTCCCGATACAGAAACAACATTCTCAAGGGATGAAACAGCCCTCCAGTCCTCCCTTGGAACGGGAGAAGCGCCCTTCACACTTGAGATCTCCGGTGAAGATCCGAAGGAACTGGAAAGGATAGTGAACGAATGCAGATCGCTTCTCACACCGGTAAGCGGGCTTTACAACATAAGCACCTCACTTGACGAAGGCACACCTGAAGTGGAAGTTAAAATTGACAGGTTCAGAACAAGTTATTACGGAGTCAGTGTAGAAAGCATAATAAATCAGGTGAAAAATTATCTGTCAGGCTCCTCTGCCGGAAGCTTTGAAACAGAGGGTGAAATGAAGGATATTACGATAAAGCTTGGCGATCTTTCACTTATGAGCCTGAACGACATGATGATAGATGCAGGATCGGTTAAAGTGCCGCTCAGCGGACTTGCAGAAATTTCTGTCCTTACCAGCCCGAGGGAAATCACAAGAAGAAACCAGGTGAGGACCTGCAGCCTTTACGCCATGGTAAGGGAGGATCAGGCTTATGACAAAGTTATTGGTGATGCTGAAGCAGCCTTGAAGGATATTTCAGTCCCGGGCAACTACCGGATTGGATTCACAGGAGAGGAAATGAAGAGGAAAGAGTCAATGTCGAACCTTTCCTTTGCACTGCTACTGTCTCTCATTCTTGTATTTATGGTTCTGGCTGCTCAGTTTGAATCTGTTATCCAGCCTCTTATAATCATGCTTACAATACCTCTTGCAGGTGTAGGTACAGTGCTCACCTTTTTTCTTCTTGGCAAACCTCTCAATATGATGGCATATATTGGCATCATAATGCTTGGAGGAATAGCAGTCAACAATGCTATCCTGCTTGTTGACCGTATAAATCAGCTCAGAGAGGCAGGTGAAGGGAAAAAAGATGCAATAGTTATTGCTGGCACGCAGAGAATAAGGCCGATTCTTATGACCAGCCTTACGACAATTCTTGCCCTGCTCCCGCTCACTTTAGGCATCGGCGAAAGCGCTTCACTCAGAGCACCTATGGCACTGGCGATTATCGGAGGAATGGCCTCTTCCACCCTGCTCACTCTTGTTGTAATCCCATGTGTTTACTGGTACTTTGATTCTTTTTCAGAAAAACTTAAAGGAAAGGAATTGCCTGATAAAAAGCCCAAAAATTAATTCCGGACACAATGGACTTTATACTCAGAAGAAGGATACTGATAATAATGCTCTTTGCAGGGCTTACAATGCTTGGCTATGTTTCATACAGAAGACTTCCGGTGGAGCTTTTTCCGAACGCCGAACTGCCGGCCCTGATCGTACAGGCGGCCACAACGCTTGAGATGGATCCTTCTTACATTGAGAAACAGGCCATTATACCAATCGAAGGCGCTATTGGCACACTTGAGGGAATTGAAAAAATTGAATCAAATATCTCTTCAAGATTCGGAACCATAATTATATACTACAATCAGAACGCTAACCTTAAATATGCTAACCTTAAGCTCCAGGAAAAGATCGATATTGTAAAGAACACTATTCCTGAAGAGTTCATAATAAATGTAATTAAAATTGACCTGAGGCAGCTTACCAACCAGTTCATGGAGCTGCAGGTGAGAGGTGAAGGCGGGGTTGACAGGATCAGGAATATTGCCGACAGGAAAATAAAACCGGAATTTGACAATATCAATGGCATCGCAGGTGTGCAGGTCTATGGCGGCAGGGAGAACTCGATTGAGATAAGGCTCAATGAAAAAGCGTGCAAGGCAAACGGGATAACAATTAATGATGTCCGGCGCATGCTCAGCAATAATGGTGCCGACAGGACTTTCGCCGGCAAGGTTGTAAGCGGAAACAGTGAGCTCTTTGTCAATATAATTTCAGAATATACAAGCGTAAACGAGATAGGAAAAATTATTGTCAGCAACAAGGGTCCTGTATTGCTGGGCGATATAGCTGAAATTATATACGGAGCAAGGGAAAAAACTTCCTACAGCAGGGTGAACGGCATGGATGCCGTTACAGTTACTCTTGTGAACGACAATCAGGCTAATCTGATTGATCTTTCCCATGAAGCCCTTAAACAGGTTGAGGAGCTTAACAGGAAACTATCACCTGAAGGAGTTGAAATTGTTGTTCAGAACAACACTGCTGAAATAATGGAGAAAAATATTGATCAGATAATCAGCCTTGCCATTTCAGGAGGCTTGCTTGCTGTTCTGATACTGTGGATTTTCCTTCGTAACATCAGGCTGGTGACAATTATTGCCATCTCAATACCAGTATCGGTCTTTTCTGCATTCAATTTCTTTTATGCCTATGATATCTCTGTAAACAGTCTTACTCTTATCGGGGTAGCGCTTGCAATAGGTATGCTTGTCGATAATTCGGTTGTGGTACTTGAGAACATTTACCGTTTATCCGGAACGGGATTACCGGCAGAAAAGGCTGTTAAACAGGGAACTGCGGAAGTATGGCGTTCAGTATTTGCTTCAACATTAACAACTCTTATTGTATTCCTCCCCTTCATCTTCTCCGATAACTTCATGGTAAGGATAATCGGAAAGAACATAGGGGTTTCAATAATCTCCACCCTGACGATATCCCTGATTGTTGCCATGTTCTTCATCCCCATGGCTACATACGGTCTCTTAGGAAGACATTCAGGAGCATCTTCTGATATTTTCAGGAAATTGTCAATACACGACAGGATTATCCAGGCATATTACCTTCTTCTGAAAGCCGGAATGAGGAATCCCGCATCAACAATAATAGGGACACTTGTCGTTTTCTTCACGGCACTGCTTATAAGCCTTACATTGAGCATCAGTTCAACTGAAGAAGTTGAAGCGCCGACATTCAGACTGTCTGTTACAATGCCCGGAGGATCGACTATTGAAAAAACGGATGCTGTTGTAAGCGAAATTGAATCAAGGCTTTCAACCATATCTGAAAAAGAGGATGTAATCAGCAGGATTGAAGAGGAACAGGCTACTGTAACCGTTAACCTGAAAAAAGACTGGAATAAAGAAAGTAAAAGGTCTCTGCCTGAAATCAAAAATGACATTTCGGAAAAGGTAAAGAATATTCCTTCAGCAGAGATCAGCATGGATGAACTATCAACAGGCGGCGGCTTCACACCTGGAGGCGGAGGCGGAGGCAGTGAGAGCAATAATCCGGGTGATGAATTCATGAACCTGATGGGGCTTGGATCAAAAAAAGAGAGCATAATTATCAAGGGTCAGGATTTCGGTAAAATGAACAACCTGGCAAATGATTTAAAGGAATATACCGACAAGCTGACTACAATTAAAAGCAGCAGCCTGAATGTTCAGGATAACAAACCGGAGGTAAGGCTCCTGTTCGACCTCGATTACATTAGCAGAAACAATATCAGCCTTTTGAATC
>CAZEYY010000065.1:13239-15533 GCA_964516485.1 uncultured Rikenellaceae bacterium | reverse complement strand
AGGCTCCTGTTCGACCTCGATTACATTAGCAGAAACAATATCAGCCTTTTGAATCTCTCAGCAGCTTTGGCAACCTTTGGAAGTGAATATGCCTCAGGTGTGAAATTCCGCCAGGGAACCGAGAGCTATGATATTATTATCAAGTACTCAGGTGACACCCTGAAACAGGCAGAGAAAGAAAAGACAATTGATGATCTCAGACAACTTGAAGTTTCAGGGAATAATGGAATGCTTATCGAAATGGAGGAACTTGCGGATATCGTATTCTCTTCGGGTTCAGGCAATATCCACAGGGAGAACCAGGAGAAAAGGATCACTCTGACATATTCCTTCAATGATGAGATAAGAGATAACAAGGACCTGCTCGAAGGAGCAAGATCCGAAGTGGAATCGATAGTTGCAGGTATTGCTATTCCTCCCGGTATTGCTGTGGAAGTGGTGCATGAAGATAACCAGCTACAGGATTTTTATTACCTGATAGGAATAGCTTTCCTTCTGATTTATATGATCCTTGCCGCTGTATTTGAGTCACTTGTAACGCCTGTTGTACTTATGTTCAGCATTCCCCTGGCAGCCCTCGGATCACTTATTGCCCTTATACTGACAAATAATTCCCTTCTGAACGCAAACACCCTGACAGGCTTTCTGATCCTGCTGGGAGTGGTTGTGAACAACGGCATAATACTTATAGATTATACAAATATTTTACGAAAGAGAGGATACAGGTCAAACAGGGCGCTGATGATGGCTGGCATGGCCAGGCTGAGACCCATAGCTATAACGGCGGCAACAACAATTGTCGCTCTTGTACCGCTTGCTATGGGTGAGGCTGAATATGTTTCAGTGATAGGAGCCTCATTCGCAATTACAGTCATAGGAGGGCTGACTCTCAGCACTTTGCTCACACTGGTCTTTATACCTTCATTCTACACAGGTCTTGAAAATGCACTTAAATGGATCTACTCCCTGAACTGGAGAATCAAGGCTGTACAGCTCCTAGCTCTTACACTGTTTATCGTTCTTATATACACCAACATTGACAGATTTGTCTGGAAAATGATCCTCACTATCCTGTCAGTCATTCTTATCCCTGCAACAACATGGTTTTTAATTAACAGCCTGAGGAAAGCTAGGATTACAGTAATTCCACCCGACGAAAGCATAAAAATTAAAATACAGAGCCTTGTAAAGATCTATGAGAGGGAAAGCCGCTGGAGAAGAGAATGGAATGCCGGTGGCAGGATCAGAAAAAGGCTTGGACTCGTGAAGGAGTATAGCTCGGTAAGCGACCTGGGAGAATATATCTGGCAGCTCCCGGTCCTATTCTTCCTGATATACTTTACATTCTTCTTTCTCAACAAGGGCTTCTGGGTATTTGCATTTACAATAATCACATGGTTTTACCTGCTGTATATCTGGAGTTCGCTCCGGAAATTCATTGCAAACATCAGCAGGCCGCATGGCAGCAAAGTTGTACCCGGGATTCTGAAAGCCACTGATTTTACTTTCTTCTGGCTGATCCCTCTTTTTATCCTTGTCTGGCTTCAGCTTGAATGGAACAATATAGCTGTTGTACTGATCCTGGGATTTATCTGGTTTACATTGCTTTTCATTTACCGGACCGGACAGAGACTATCAGTTGAAAATATTGATATTTACAGGCTTGAGGGCAGGTTCAGAAACATGAGAAAAATCATTTTCAGGTTCGTGTCCTCGGTCCCGCTGATAGGCAAAAAGAAAAAACCTTTCAAGGCGCTCAGTTGTGTATCGCTTGAAATAGGGAATGGCATGTTTGGCCTGCTTGGACCAAACGGAGCAGGAAAAACAACACTCATGAGGATTATATGCGGAATCCTCGGTCAAAGCTACGGCAAAGTGTGGATCAACGGCCTCGACACAATGAAAATGAGAGAGGAACTGCAGGGACTTATCGGCTACCTTCCACAGGAATTCGGAAGCTACGAAAACATGACTGCTGACGAATATCTTAATTACCAGGCGATTCTCAAGAACATCACAGATGTAAGAATCCGTGAGGAAAGAGTCAGCTATGTGCTTAACGCAGTGCACATGGAGGACCGGAGATATGAGAAAATCGGATCATATTCCGGAGGCATGAAACAGAGAATGGGAATAGCGCTGATACTGCTTCACCTGCCAAGGATCCTTATTGTTGACGAACCGACAGCAGGACTCGATCCGCGTGAAAGGATCAGGTTCAGAAACCTTCTTGTTGAGCTGAGCCGTGAAAGGGTGGTTATCTTTTCAACACATATTATTGAAGATATATCAAG
>CAZEYY010000065.1:0-13139 GCA_964516485.1 uncultured Rikenellaceae bacterium | reverse complement strand
AGAATTATTTTCGCGAATAAGTTCATCTGGTTCCTTACAGGTTCCGTTATTTTCTACCTTGGTTTGTCGGTGATCTATGTATTTTCAAACAATGTATCCAGGATGGAGGATCTGTTCGGTGTCTTCCTCTTCTCCGGGCTCCTGCTTGTATTTTATCCTGCCGTATTCGGCATACAGAACGACATGGATGCCAGAACTATAGAGATCCTGTTCGGGATTCCTGACTACAGATATAAGGTATGGCTTGTCAGGATAATTCTGATTTTCATTATGGCATTCACAATACTGCTCTTCTTCACCTTTCTGTCATCAGTCCTTATAGTGAAATTCAGAATACTACCGGTTACCCTGCAGATCATGGTCCCTGTTCTGTTTATGGGCATGCTGGGATTTTTTCTCTCCACAGTAATCAGAAACGGGAACGGAACAGCAGTAATACTTATCATAATTGGTATTTTGTTTATGATGTTCGGGGATTCAGCCCTTGGCAGAAGTCAGTGGAATATCTTCCTTAATCCGTATAATATTCCATACGAAATGAATGAAACCAGCTGGGCCCTTGTAACGTTCAGGAACAGGATAATCCTTTTGACCGGTTCGGTTCTTTTTCTTCTGGGAGCACTCCTTAACCTTCAGAACAGGGAAAAATACATGTAACAAACTCTACTGAAAAAGCAATATCAACATAATCAATATATTATCTGATCACAGATTATTAAGTGTATAATTAACACTTATCATCTCTGATCTTAAGAAGCATAACTTTCAGACAAGCGTACAATCTATTTGTCTGACCTGAAACCCCTCCCCCTATGCATAATTAATTTTCGTTTTAGATCATTTGAAACTGAATATCAGGGATAGCTGTTTTTTTTCTATATTTATATCATTCCGGATACCTGATTGCAAAATTATGGAATTGTCTATACTAAGGGATATTGTAATAATTTTTGCGCTGTCGACCCTGGTCAACCTTATATTCCACAGGTTCAGGTTGCCTGCAGTTCTGGGATACCTGCTCACTGGTATTATCGCGGGCCCTCACCTTCTGTCGCTAGTAAGTGACAGTCACAGGATAGATCTCATCGCTGAAATCGGGGTTGTACTGCTATTGTTCACAATAGGTATGGAGTTTTCGCTTCAGCACCTGCTTAAAATAAGAAAACGTGTATTTCTTGGAGGGTTCATTCAGGTCACTGCAACAGCCCTTGTATTTCTTTTTGTCGTATACCTTTTCGGCATGAGAATGGAGAGTGGCATCTACATTGGTTTTCTCGCGGCACTCAGCAGTTCGGCACTTGTTCTTAAAATACTCCAGGAACGTTCAGAACTGACCTCAAACTATGGAAGGACAGTTCTTGGAATACTTATTTATCAGGACCTTTTGCTTGCTCCCCTGCTTCTTTTCGGAAATATTCTGGCAGACAATTCTGTTGACCTGCAGTCAGAGATTCTGATGCTGACAGCCAAAGTTGCGGTAATTATTGTACTTGTTTATGCAGGTTACAAGTGGATAATCCCAAAGTTGCTGCACCTTATTGCCCTCACAAAGAACCAGGAACTTTTCATGATGAGCATCTTTCTCATCTGTTTTGCAATAGCATTGCTAACCTCAAAACTTGGAATGTCGCTGGCTTTCGGAGCCTTCCTTGCCGGTCTGATGATCTCTGAATCAGAGTATTCCTATAATGCTTTCGGGAACTTTCAACCAATAAAAGATGTATTTGCCAGCTTCTTTTTCGTTTCAATCGGTATGCTTCTTGACATAACCTTTGTAATTGACAATTACCTTATTGTGATAATAAGCGTAATTGCCCTGCTGTCAATTAAAATCGTAATTTCCGCCGGGACAGGCTTCCTTCTTGGTCATACCCTGCTGGGATCTGTGATGATAGGAATGGCGCTCAGCCAGGTTGGAGAATTCTCCTTTGTGCTGGCAAAGATCGGATTTGACAAAGCCATAATTTCAGATTTCTATTTTCACCTTTTCCTGTCTGTGGCTGTTATTACTATGTCTCTCACACCATTTCTTATTTACCTGGGTAAGCCGATTGCCGGCTCCCTCCTTAAGCTAAAGCTCCCGCGCGTTATTGTTGACGGACTGTTCCCTCTTGAAGAAATGGAAATACCCGATTTCAGGAATCACCTTGTTATTATAGGCAAGGATGCCAGCGCCACTAAGCTCTCAACAATGGCCAGGCTGAACAACATAGAACACATTTCAATTATTTTCGATCCTGCTCTGGCAAGGGAAAAGATGAATGAGGGCAACAATGTCATATACGGTGACGCAGTAAATGTCCCGATTCTGAAAAAGGCACATGCTGATACGGCGGATATTGTAGTTGTTTCTATAGGAAGCCTGATACCTTCAATGGCTATTATTGAAAAAGTAAGGGCCATAAATAAAGGCGCCTTTATAATTGCAAGGGCAACGCTGCTGAGGAATGTTGAATTGCTTTACAAATCAGGAGCTGATCAGGTTGTACCTGAAAAACTTGAGATTGCAATTGACCTTCTCAACAGGATCCTTGTTCAGAGGCTGATTCCCCAGAAGGAGGTGAACAGGATACTCACACATATCCGAAACACGAGTCTCGGAGAATTCAGCGTGAAAGACCTCATAAACCAACCTTCAATACTTGACGAATTCCCTAATATCAGCATCTCAGCTGTCACAGTTGAAGAAGGTTCCGTTGCAGGTAATAAGTCACTTATTGAAATTGACCTCAGGAAGAACACCGGAGTGACATTACTTGCAATAAGACGTGGAAATGAAATAATTGAGCATCCGGTTCCTGATACAGTTATCATGGATGAAGATATTGTTTACCTGCTCGGTAATCCGGAACAGATAAATTTTGCAGCAGAACTGCTTTTAAAAAAGAATCAGTAAAAATTATTTTCCATTTGAGTTTATGACAGACGAATTTAATCCCGACATACTTGAGCTTAATAATGAGGAGTATAACTCATTCATTAAATTACTTAAAGGTAAGGACACTTCTGAAATTGAAAAAATTATAATCAGGTATATCTCATACAAGCCTGAAATGGCAGAAGCAGCTCTTTATGTGGCAGTTGACAGAGGTATTATGTCCTACGACCTGAAGGAAAAGATCACAGAACAGGTTAGGCTGAATTACTCAAAAAAGTCAAAGTACGTCAAACAGCTGAAATGGGAAAAGAACAATGCTTTTCACGATTTTACGGCAACATACAGTGATGAAAAGATTTATGAAATCATTGATAATCCCTCAGACATTGTAATTGATGTATTTCACGCAGTACTGTCTGTTGCCAGGGAGAGAGAACTCATCTCGGAGAAGGACTTCACCGATCTGTTTGACAATGCAATCAAAGCTTCACGGAGTGATTCTGAAATTTTCAGGGATGACCTTAATGAGATGAGTAACATTTTCGAAGAACCGGATCCTGAGCTGACTGATGAACAAATTGAAATGTACCAGGGGAAATACTGGAAATGCCCCGCCTGCAAAGAACTTGTTGAAAATGAATTTGATATCTGCTGGAAATGTCAGGCAGAAAAACCTCAGAATGTTGAAAGACCACAAAAGCAGGAGATAATAAATGAGATGAGAACATCAGGGGCTCAAGGATTAATCAGGCCAGGATTTTTACTTATTGCAGGAGGAGTCCTTGTCTTTCTTTTTTCCTTCGTACGCCACTACTCAAGATCGATCCCCTGGAATGAAAGATATTTTACCCTGGCATTTTCAGGTATCCTTATTCTGGCAGGAACAGGAATTATAGTTCTGGGAATTATAGAAAAAACCAAAGAAAATAAAGAATGATACTATCAGCATGCGGATTAATCTGCGACAAATGTGAAGTTTATAACATTTCATGTTTCGGATGCCACTCTGTAAAGGGATCCCCTGACTGGGCAAAAGAAATGATGCCTTCCGGAATATGCCCCTTGTACGACTGCACGGTTAACACAAAAGGATACAAGAACTGCGGAGGCTGCAGCGAACTCCCCTGCAGGCTATTTCTCGAAATGAAAGACCCAAACGTCAGCGAAGAAGAACATCTCAGCTCAATTGCCGAAAGAGTTGAAAGGCTGCATTCAGACTGAGCGTATATTGAATCACCTGTTCCCGTTCTGAATCATATATCAGATTCAAATGGATTGTCACGGCTGAAATCGGGACGGTAATTGATATTGCTGTCAAGTTGTTGCAGCCAACCATTTCTGAAACCAAGCAGCTCCATCTCAGCAGCAACCTCCTCATATTCTTCACGGTAAAGAGATCTTCCAAGATCATTAAACTCCTGAACGGCAGGTATGGGATGATATTGTGACATAAGTGAGATGCTTAATCCTGTAGAGATTTCTTCGGCAATGCTTCGGAGAACCTTTTTACTCTCTTCGGCATGTCCCGGCAAAACCAAATGGCGGATAATTATACCGTCCTCCAGATTGCCTCTGTCATCCGTTATCAGCCTGGATCCCTTTTGAAAATACATTCGCTTAAGCGCTTTCATAACTATTCCGGGATAATCGGATGCATCTGAAAATCTTTTCGACAGGCCTGGTGTAATATATTTATAATCGGGAAGATAGACATTTACAATCCCGTCGAGGCCATCAATAAGTTCAGGTTTATCGTAACCGTTTGTATTATAAACGATAACAGGTTTCAGATTTCTGTCATTAAGGCCTCTGATGATTGCCTTCATCTGAGGGACAGCATGAGAAGGAGAAACAAATCCGACTGACCTGATGCCTTTTGAAAGAATCTCTTCAACAGCATCAAGGGCCTCATGAAGGCTGTAAGAATTGGCATTATGCCTGCTTTCCGGCCTTGATATCTCATGATTCTGACAAAAAACGCACCTTAAATTGCATCCCGAAAAAAAGATATTGCAGATCCCTTCATTTCCGCTTATTACAGGTTCCTCTCCCCTGTGGATACATATTGAAGCAATATTCATACCCGCATCGGCACCGCAATAGCCCCCTCCCCCTGAAAACCTGTCAGCATGGCATTCCCTGGGACACAGGGTACAATCAGAAAGCATGTTTATTTCATCTTTTGTATATATGCTACTCATATCCTGTCAATTATGATAACATCCCTGCAATACCGATCGAGTCATTTTGATCCAAAGTAAGCAAAAACATCCTGAGCAAAGATCAGAATACCGCAGGTTAATTTTGCTCATAATGGTCATTTCCCTGTTAATGCCTGATACTGACCATTCAAATTTCATATTATTTGCCTCAGATTTTGCTAATTCCAAAAGAATATTTATTTTTGCAGTTGAATTGTAGGGAATTGACACCTAGGGGACCAAAGTCCCCTATTTTATTATCAGTTTCAAAATGATTGACAAAAACAGGATAGAAGGGATCATAAAAGAACATATCAGAGGTACTGATATTTTCCTTGTTTCTGTAAAGGTGAGCAGTGCAAACCGCATAACAGTTCTTGCCGATAAAAAGAATGGCATCACTATAGATGAGTGTGTTGCAATTCACAGGTACCTCGAAAATGCCCTTAACAGGGATGAGGAGGATTATGAAATGCAGGTATCTTCACCCGGACTTGACCTTCCTTTTCTTGTTTTGGAACAGTATTTCAAGAATGAAGGGAAAAAAGTTGAAGTGACTGATAATGATGGTACCAAGTACACCGGGATTCTTAAAAACATCACTTCCGGGGGCTTTGAGCTTGATACTGAAGTAAAGGTAAAAGGGAAGCAAATTGAAATAAAGGAACTATCCTTTAACTTCGATCAGGTAAAATCAACAAGAGTAGTTTTAACAATTAAATAATATTTAGAGGTTTACGCCAAATGGAAAATGTTAATTTGATCGACACTTTTTCGGAATTCAAGGAGCTTAAGAACATCGACAGACCAACTATGATGAGTGTGCTGGAAGATGTTTTCAGGAGCATGCTTGCAAAGAGGTATGGTTCAGCTGACAATTTCGATATAATTGTCAATATCGACAAGGGTGACTTTGAAATATGGAGGAACAGGGTAGTAGTGGCTGATGATGAACTTACCGACCCGGTTATCCAGATTCCGCTTTCAAAAGCCAAGGAAATTGATGATGATTATGAGGTTGGTGAAGAGGTTTCTGATGAAGTCAAATTCCTTGATTTCGGCAGAAGGGCCATCCTCTCACTCAGACAGAATCTGACAGCAAGGATCCTTGACCTTGAGAAGAACAACATTTACATGAAATACAAGGACAGGATTGGCGAGATAGTAACCGGAGAAGTTTACCAGGTATGGAAAAGGGAGATACTTGTTCTTGATGACGACAGCAATGAACTTATACTGCCGAAGAGCGAACAGATACCTTCTGATCATTTCCGCAAAGGAGATACAATAAGGGCAGTTGTTATTAAGGTGGAAATGAGGAATAACACTCCTTTCATTATCCTCAGCCGTACGTCTCCTGTCTTCCTTGAAAGGCTCTTTGAGCTCGAGGTTCCGGAAATTTTCGACGGACTTATTACTATCAAGAAAATAGTAAGGGTTCCAGGTGAAAGGGCCAAGGTTGCCGTTGAATCATACGACGAAAGAATTGACCCGGTGGGAGCCTGCGTTGGCATGAAAGGTTCAAGGATACATGGAATTGTGCGTGAACTGCGCAATGAGAATATTGATGTGATTAACTATACAAATAACAACCAGCTCTTTATTCAGAGGGCCCTGAGTCCTGCAAAGATTACTTCAATCAAACTGAATGAAGAAGCAAAAAGGGCAGAGATCTACCTTAAGCCAAATGAAGTATCGCTTGCTATTGGTAAAGGTGGTCTGAACATAAAGCTTGCAAGTCAGCTTACCGGTTATGAGATAGATGTTTACAGGGAACCGGGAGGTGAAGATGAGGAAGATGTCAACCTTGAGGAATTCGGGGATGAGATTGAAGATTGGATCATCGAAGAGCTTAAGGCTATTGGATGTGATACCGCAAGAAGTGTTCTTAACCTGTCAATAAGCGATCTTGTGAAACGCACAGATCTTGAAGAGGAAACAGTTAAAGAGGTTATTAATATCCTTCGCGCCGAATTTGAATAGCATACGGCATACTTCCGGCGATTTTGGATATTTTTAAAATAAATTAAAGGCAAGGAAAGATATATGACTGATGATGTAAAGGCAACAAGGTTAAGTAAAGCAGCCCGCGAATTCAATGTGGGGATATCCACAATAGTGGAATTCCTTCATAAAAAGGGTTTTGACCTTGATCCGAATCCCAATACAAAACTGCCGCATGAGGCTTATGTGTTGCTTGTTAAGGAATACAGCACAGACATAAGTGCAAAAAAAGAATCTGAGAAGCTTGTCTTTAAGGATCTTCATAAGAAAAAAGAGACACTTTCAATAGATGATGTGTCTGAGAAACCTGAAACGGAAGAGTCAGAAAGCGATCAGGATGTCATTGTCAAGGACTCTACTGTATCAAAGCCTGCAGTTGATATGAAGGCAGAGATCAAAAAGCCTGATATCAAACTTGTCGGAAAGATCGATCTGGAAAAAAGCCTTAAACCAAAAACAGCACCGAAGCCAGAAACTCCTCCGGCACCTGCAAAGGCTGCAAAACATGCAGAACCGGAAAAACCTGCTGAACCTGAAAAACATGAAAAAGAGGTAGTACATGCAGCTAATAAGGAAAAACCTGCTGAACCCGCACTGCCTGAAGAAAAGAAAACAAAGGCTAATATCGATCTTCACATCGTAGGCAAGATTGATCTTGATACTGTTGCGAAAGAAACAAAACCTGCTAAAAAAGAGGAGAAAAAGGAAAAGACTCCGGTAAAAGCAGAAAGCGAAAAACCTGCAGCCAGACATACTCCAAAAGAAGAACCGAAGCCGGAACCGGTCGAGGAAGCAGTTGAAGAAACTGTAGTTGCTACAATTCCTGAAAAAGAATCAGAGAAAGTTCCTCCACTACCACAGGAAGATGTTCCTGCTCCTCTCTATAAGACTGATTTCAAAAAACTTACTGGCCCAAGGGTTGTAGGCAAGATCGAACTGCCTGTAGAGGAAAAGAAGAAGACCCCATTTCAGCCTGTCAAAGTTGAAGCTGATAATGATTTCAGAAAGAAAAAGAAAAGAAAGAGAATCCTCAAGGACAAGGAAGTTGTTCCTGTAACAAGCCAGGATCAGGAAAGAAAAGACAAGCCTGGAAACAGGAAGATAATAAAGAAAAGGCCTGTAAGAGCCGAGGTGAATGAAGAAGAAGTTCAGAAGCAGATCAAGGAGACTCTTGCACGACTTACTACAAAAGGAAAATCAAAAGGTTCCCGCTACAGGCGTGATAAAAGGGAAGCTATAAGTCAGAAACAGCAGGAGGAAGTTGACAGGCTCGAACAGGAAAAGAATATTCTGAAGGTTACTGAGTTCGTGTCAGTGAATGAGCTTGCATCAATGATGAATACTCCTGTAACTGATATTATCGGCACCTGTATGAGCCTTGGCCTTTTCGTGTCAATTAACCAGCGACTTGATGCTGAAACAATGGCCATCCTTGCCGACGAGTTCGGATATAAGGTTGAATTTGTTAGCGCTGAACTGCAGGAAGCTGTCAAGGAAATGGAAGACAGCGAGGATGAACTTAAACCAAGGCCACCGATTGTTACCGTTATGGGACACGTTGACCATGGTAAGACAAAGCTTCTCGACTATATAAGAAATGCTAACGTTATAGCCGGTGAAGCCGGAGGAATTACCCAGCACATTGGTGCATACGGGGTTATACTGGAGGATGGTCGCCAGATCACCTTCCTCGATACTCCCGGTCATGAGGCATTTACAGCGATGCGTGCCCGTGGCGCCCAGATTACTGACATTGCAATTATTGTTGTTGCAGCAGATGACGGTGTCATGCCCCAGACAAGGGAAGCAATAAACCATGCATCAGCAGCCGGTGTTCCCATTATTTTTGCAATTAATAAAATAGATAAGCCAACCGCTAATCCCGACAAGATAAAAGAAGCTCTTGCTTCAATGAATTATCTTGTTGAAGACTGGGGAGGCAAATTCCAGTCACAGGAAATATCAGCAAAATCAGGTCTCAACATCGACCTTCTTCTAGACAAGGTACTGCTTGAGGCTGAAATGCTTGATCTGAAAGCCAATCCTGATAAACCGGCAATCGGTACAGTCATTGAATCATCACTCGACAAAGGTCGTGGTTTCACTGCCACTGTGCTTGTAAAAGCAGGCACTCTGAGGATCGGGGACATAATGCTTGCAGGAAGCTGCTTCGGGCATGTCAAAGCCATGTACAATGAGAGGGGAAATAAGGTTACTGAAGTGGGACCTGCTACTCCTGCACTCATCCTGGGCCTTAACGGCGCTCCCCAGGCAGGTGACAAGTTCAATATTATGGACAGCGACCGGGAAGCCAAGGATATTGCAACCAAGAGAGCCCAGCTGCAGAGGGAGCAGGGACTCCGCACTCAGAAACACATTACACTTGATGAGATTGGCAGAAGGATAGCTATCGGTAACTTCCAGGAGCTTAACATTATAGTAAAAGGTGACGTGGACGGTTCAGTTGAAGCGCTCAGCGATTCACTCATAAAACTCTCAACTCCTGAAATTCAGCTTAACATTATACATAAAGCTGTGGGACAGATCTCCGAATCGGATGTTCTGCTCGCTGCCGCATCAAATGCAATCATTGTAGGTTTCCAGGTAAGACCATCACTAAGTGCCAGGAAACTTGCCGAAAAGGAGGAGATTGATATACGTCTGTATTCAATCATTTACAACGCCATAGAAGAGATCAAGTCAGCTATGGAAGGGATGCTCTCACCTGAGGTAAGGGAGGAAATAGTGGCCACACTTGAGATACGGGACCTGTTCAAGGTTACTAAAGTGGGAACCGTTGCAGGATGCTATGTGAAAGAGGGTAAGATTACAAGAAATACCAAAGTCAGGATAATACGTGACGGTATTGTTATCTATACCGGAGAACTGGGATCACTCAAGAGATTCAAGGATGATGTTAAAGAAGTCGTGGGCGGATATGAATGCGGTCTTAATATTATGAATTTCAACGACCTGAAAGTTGGTGACATAGTTGAAGGCTACCAGGAAATTGAAGTCAAGAAAACCTTATAAAAAAATGGGTGCCTGTCCGGCACCCATTTTTTTATTCTTTAATATGAAACGCTCTACAAAAGAGCCTTGTATTTTTCTGCTGTAAGGAGCGCATCAAGCTCCGATTTATCAGATATTTTTATCTTAACCATCCACCCTTTGCCATAAGGATCTTTGTTTACCTGGTCAGGTGCATTTTCCAGTTCAGGGTTAACTTCAAGTATTTCTCCTGAAACAGGCATAAACATGTCTGAAACAGTTTTAACTGCTTCAATTGTACCAAACACTTCTTCCTTTTTAAGAGTTTCTCCTGCAGTCTCTATTTCAATAAAGACAACATCGCCAAGTTCACCCTGAGCGAAATCAGTAATTCCAACAATACCTGTCTCACCTTCTACCTTTATCCATTCGTGATCTTTGGTATACAATAATCCGGCCGGTATATTCATAGCTTGCTTTTTAAGGTTAATTCTTTCATTTATACATAATCATTTCAAAAATAGGCTTTTTTTTAATCACCCGACGTGACAATTCTCATTTTAAGAGTGATATGCTGCAATAATTACTGAACGAGTGTGAATTTGAGTGAGAATCCAAAATTCGTGTTTGATGTCGGGAAGGTATTTGCAACAAAAGGATTAGTCATGCTGTGATCAGCAAAAAGCTGCAGGTTGAACCTGTCACTCAGAATATAATCAGCAGTTGCACCGACTGTGAATACCTTCTGCCCTACAACAGGCTGATTTACATCTTCAATCAGTTTGCGGGCAAGTGTTTTGTTGTCGCGCATCGAAAAATCAAGTCGTATGTTGAGATCGCTCTTCAGTGCCTTCTGCCCTCCTCCGAGAGTTTTAAGCACAATCGCAACCTCATCAAACCTGTAACCTGCACCTATTATTATTTCATTAACCCTCGCATCGGCAATCTGATTACTTGTAAGGTTGAGTGAGACAGTCCTCGATTTTCTCCACTCCATTCTTGTTGTCAGGCTGTTTTTCCAGTTCATGTCAACATTTATAAGCGGACTGAACTGCTCATTTATTGATACTACATTTATCTCGTACTGGGGCAGGTAATTATTCTGCAAATCCCTTATTGCGCTTACACCGGTTTCATCAGTCCGGTAATTGAGGTTTGTTGTATATGATCCTATCTGGTATGTACTTCGGTACTGATGCATCAGGTTAATTGAACGGAAGGTCCTCTGTACGAATTCAAACTTTGAAAGACCGTCAAAATTTATCCTCCAGTTTGGCATCATCGACATAGCTGAAGGGAAAGTTGCAAGTGTAACTTTGCGTGGATCTGTTTTTGTATAGGCAGCAATGAATGCAGGAATAAGGACTTCACGCGATGTCCTGCCATATCCGCTTTTATATGGCCCATTAAGGGGACTACCTGTAACAGGATCGGTATCAGGATTATATAAGGGATTTTTACTTTGCCGCTCGTTTGCCCTTCTCTGTGAAATTATTACAGTGTTCTCCTTGAATCTTTCAAAAGCAGGTGACACATAGTCATTATCCTTGGAGATCTTTTCGAATGAAGTACCCCATGAAATAACGCTTATTGAGAAGGTACCCGACATCACAGTGTTTCTGGTTGAATCCGGGAAATTTCCCATATAATCGGCTATATAATAAGCGCTTATATTTTCCATATACCGCCTGTCAGCATTTATATCGATTCTCAGTCCGGGGAAAGGCTCAACCATGCTTCTGAATGACAGATCATATTTATTATATCGGGTGGCTGGTGTATTCAACAGCGTATCAGCTGATATCCAGTTATTTCTGATAGCATTGTCAAAGAATTCAGGATCACTGTAACCGAGAATGAAAGGCCAGCCGGGAGCCGTTGTACTGTTGAACCTGCTCATGCCCAGATATGAGGTGCCCGGAGTATAACCTGGCAGAAACTGGCCCTGCGACGAGGTGAATGTAAGACTCACTGATCTTATTCCCATAACTGCTCTCACAAGGTACTCAGCAGTAACTATAAACGGGTTTTTTTTCTTTTCAACCTGCCCCTCAACGAGTATTGTGGTATTGTCTGCCTGTTCATCGCTTGTGAAGTTAATCCGGTTTTCGCTTAGCACTTCCATCTTACCCTTCACATCCTGACCATTCTTACCGGTAACCTTTATTTTCACATCCTTTGTACCAAGATTATGGTTTATTGCCCGTGGTGTCTTTGCCTTGAAGTTTATTCCAGCCTTATTATAGCTGACTGTTACCGTTTCAGCTTTCTGACGTTTCATACCCTCCGGACGGGTATCGTTCTCTATCCTCTTCAGAAATTTTGATTTTCCATAGAGGGTTGAGAGGTTTGCCATACCGGTTATTGTAGCTTCATTGTGGTTCTTGATAGTATTGCCCATGTTAATATTAAGGCTGTCGGGGAAGACAGGCCCTGCAAGCCAGTTATAATCAGCCCCATAACGGGCATTGGCATTTAGCCAGGACAAGAGGGGCAGTTTGTTTACAGGAATATTGTACTGAACATTTATAAAATGATTGTAATCGGTATTCCTGCCTCCGTTTTTAAGATTTGTAAGTACAGAATCCTTCCAGTTCTCGTAGAGTGTGCTATACCTTCTTCTGTCAACTCCTCCGAGAGGTTCATCAATTCTTGAAATATTATTTGCAGTAAAATCAAACTTCAGCTGTCGCGTGATATCATACTTTACATCGTACATCCTGTACCATTCAAAATCCTTTCTGAAAGAAGGAGTTACCCTGAGGTGCGGATTATTAATGTTCCTTGTTTTTATCTCATTGTAATACCTGCTGAGTTCAGTTCTGAATGCCAGACTTTTCGGGAAGGGATAAAAATTAAAGTCCTTTATCAGCCTGAAAGCTGCAGGGTTAAGGAAGCGCACATTTTTCAGAGGCATAATGTTTGCCGGCTGGGCCTCATAGTTGTAATTAAGGCCTCCCCTGTAGTTCTTTTCAAGATTGATCTCCGTTTTTGTATTGCTCTTATATACCTCGTTATAAGTATAGTTCACGCTGAGATTGGCAATATCCCAGGGACGTGGCTTT
>CAZEYY010000064.1:5275-20687 GCA_964516485.1 uncultured Rikenellaceae bacterium | reverse complement strand
CAATGTGATAGTCATAAATGCTGAGAAAGTTATACTTTCAGGCGAGAAAATGACCAAAAAGGAATATGTCAGGCATACAGGATATCCTGGCGGACAGAGGGTTGTAAAAGCTGATCAGATGCTTAAGAAGAATCCTATTGCCCCTGTAGAAATAGCCGTAAAAGGCATGCTTCCAAAGAACAGGCTTGGCAGTGCCCTGTACAGGAATCTGCACGTCTATGCAGGCAGTGCTCATCCTCATGAGGCACAGAAACCAAAACAAGTTGAACTTTAATATTATAAGCAACAGATATGGAACAAATCAATGCGCTTGGAAGAAGGAAAGCAGCTGTAGCAAGGGTTTATATCAGTGATGGTAAAGGCAAAATTACCGTTAATGGCAGGGACTATAAAGAATACTTTGGTGCAGAGACACTTCAGTATGTTGTTACACAGCCACTTTCAGTATTAAATGCTACTGATAAATATGACATTAATGTCAATCTCGATGGTGGTGGTGTAAAAGGTCAGGCTGAAGCTGTTCGTCTTGGTATTACAAGAGCCCTTATACAGATGGATCCGGAGTGCAAAACAAAGCTTAAGTCAGAAGGTTTTGTTACGCGCGATCCCCGTGAGGTTGAAAGAAAGAAACCCGGTCGCCCGAAAGCTCGTAAGAGATTCCAGTTCAGTAAACGTTAGGATTTAAAATTCAGTCAGTTATAGATGCAAGTTTAGTATCTAAATTGCAGAGACTTCCGTCAGTTGGCGGAGCTACTCTGTGATTGATTTTAAAGAATGTAAACTTAAACCAACAAAACAATGCCAAGAACAAATTTTAAAGAATTACTTGATGCAGGTGTTCATTTCGGACATCTCAAAAGAAAGTGGAACCCGGCTATGGCTCCTTATATATTTATGGAGCGCAACGGTATTCACATTATCGATCTCGAGAAAACAATTGAAAAGGTTGATGAGGCTGCTTCAGCCATGAAACACATCGCCCGCTCAGGGAAGAAAGTACTTTTCGTTGCAACAAAGAAGCAGGCTAAGGAAATTGTTGCTGAGAAAGTCAAATCAGTTAACATGCCTTATGTTACAGAACGCTGGCCCGGTGGGATGCTTACAAACTTCCCCACAATCCGCAAGGCTGTAAAGAAAATGTCTGCAATCGACAAAATGTCAACAGACGGTACTTTCATGAACCTTTCAAAACGTGAAAGACTTCAGGTGACTAGGCAGAGAGCAAAACTCGAGAAAACACTTGGCAGTATTGTTGACCTTACAAGGCTTCCTTCAGCATTATTCATAGTTGACGTATGCAAGGAACAGATTGCAGTAAAAGAAGCTAAAAGGCTCGGTATACCTGTATTTGCTATGGTTGATACAAATTCAGATCCTTCAGATATTGAATTCCCGATCCCTGCAAATGATGACGCATCAAAATCAATATCACTCATTATTGGCATCATGTGCCAGGCTATTGAAGAAGGCCTGAGTGAAAGGAAAATTGAGAAGGACAAGGAACCTCAGCAGAAGGACAAGAAGGTTATGAGAAAGGAATTTGAAACCGGTTCTGTGCCTGCAGCTATCATTGAAGCTCTTGTTGAAGAGGAAGAAGAGCTTGAAGAAGAAGAGGAAATCGATGTACTTGATGATGAAGATTCAGCAGAAGTAGCTGACGAAACCGAAGAAGAGGAAGAAGAATAAACCGAATACAAACTAATTACAATAATATATTATGGCTGTTATTAATGCTGCTGATGTCGCCAAGCTGAGAAGGGTTACCCTTGCAGGCATGATGGACTGCAAAAAAGCTCTCGAAGAGGCTGAAGGCAATTTTGACAAAGCAATTGAAATAATAAGGAAAAAGGGTCAGGCTGTTGCCAACAAGCGTGCCGATAAAGATGCAACTGAAGGTGTTGTTCTTGCAAAATCAAACGGCAAACTCGGTGTTATGATTGTTCTTAACAGCGAAACTGACTTCGTGGCAAAAAATGCAGATTTCATCGGACTTGCAACAAAAATAGTTGATATAGCTCTTGCCAGCAGTCCTGCTGATCTTGAGGCGCTTAAAAATCTTCCAATGGAAGGCGGGAAAGTAGGTGAAAAGGTTGTTGAATATGTGGGAATCATTGGTGAGAAGCTTGAGCTCTCATATTTTGAAAAAGTTGAGGCAGCTCATGTACAGGCTTACATACACCCCGGAAACAGGCTTGCAACACTCGTAGGCTTTAATAAGTCAGGTATTGACGTACAGGTTTACAAGGACGTGGCAATGCAGGTTGCTGCAATGAACCCTGTTGCTGTTGACAAAGATTCTGTTCCTGAGAAAGTTATTGCCCAGGAGATTGAAATTGGTAAGGAGCAGGCACGCCGCGACGGCAAACCTGAAGAAATGCTTGAAAAAATTGCCCAGGGCAAACTTTCAAAATTCTTCAAGGAAAGCACTCTCCTGAACCAGGATTTTGTTAAAGACAACAAAATGACAATCAGGCAGTACCTGCAGTCTGTCAATAAAGAACTTACAGTGACTGAACTTAAAAGGTACACTCTTAATCTGTAGACGTAAAGTTCATGTTTCAATAATTTCTATGTGGCGCTCAGTGGCGCCACTTTTTTTTATCTTTACATTAAACATGATTCATTATGAAATATAAACGAATCCTCCTGAAACTCAGTGGCGAATCACTTGCAGGTAAAACTAATCATGGTATCAGCGATGATGTACTTGAGGAATATGCCTTACAGATAATTGAGGCAGCGGCAATGGGTTGCCAGATTGGCATTGTTATTGGCGGCGGAAATATTTTCAGGGGCCTCAGGGGCACTGAATCAGGTTTCGACAGGGTAAAGGGCGATCAGATGGGAATGCTTGCCACAGTAATTAACAGCCTGGCTCTTGAAAGTGTCATTAACAGGCTTGGAGGCAATGCAAGGGTTTTCACCTCAATAAGAATGGAACCGGTTGGTGAATTATACAATCGTGACAAGGTACTGGAGTATATGAATTCAGGCACAATCTGTATCCTTGCAGGCGGAACGGGCAATCCATTTTTCACTACTGATACAGCTTCAGCACTCAGAGCAGTTGAAACAGGGGCTGAAGTTCTTCTTAAAGGAACACGTGTTGACGGAGTATACACAGCAGATCCTGAAAAAGATTCCACAGCAGTAAAATATGAGTCTGTTTCCTTCACTGAGGTGCTTGAGAAACGCCTTAAAATAATGGATTCAACTGCTTTTTCAATGTGCCGCGACAACAACATGCCAATAATAGTTTTTGACATGAATACTCCCGGAAATCTGAAAAAAATAATTTCAGGAGAAAAAACCGGCACTTTTGTTGGTAATTAATACAGGCATTGGTATTTCACGTAATTTGTTAAATTTGTTACCCGGTTAAGTTTTAAACAAAAATATTTTGATAGGCTCCTTAGAAAATAATTAAAAACCTGATCATGAACGAAGAAATCGAACTCATTACAGAAGAGACAGAGGACAGGATGAAAAAAGCTGTCGAACATCTTGAGCATGAACTTGCCAGGCTTCGTGCCGGAAGATCAAATCCTGCCCTTCTGGATGGAATTTCTGTTGATTACTACGGAGTGCATTCTCCTTTAAGCCAGGTTTCCAACATTAACACCCCTGATGCTAAGACTATTCTTATTCAGCCCTGGGAGAAAACAATGCTCGGTACAATTGAAAAGGCCATTCTTGCTGCAAATATAGGCCTGACACCTGTAAACAACGGAGAGGTGATCAGAATCAGCATTCCCCCACTTACAGAAGAAAGACGTCACCAGCTTGTTAAGCAGGTCAGAAATGAAGGAGAAACTGCAAAAATAAGTGTCAGGAATGCCAGAAAATGGGCAAATGACGAACTTAAGCGACTACTGAAGGAAGGTCTGCCGGAAGATCTGGAGAAAAATGCTGTTGACCATGTTCAGGAAATGACAAGCTCCTATAATACCAAAATCGACAAGGTTATGGCACAGAAGGAGAAAGACGTTATGACTGTATAATCAGTTATCTTCCCCCAGGAACAAGTTTCAAGGTATATTTTGCAGCTGCCTTTACAGCATTGTCTGTAAAGGCATCTTTATAAAATTCTCCGGCAACATAGCTTTTTGTCTGGCTCAGATAGAACTCGCCTCCCGGCACACCTGACGCTCCTGTCGGTATTACAGTCAGTGATTCGTCCCAGTCTGCTGTATTGAAAATATGCCTCTCAGAGGCGCCGTCATCCGATTTGAACGGATTCTTGTAAGTATATGGGCAGACTGTATGATTGCTACCTCCTACACCATAGGTTTCCGAGTTCAGACCAAAGACCCTGTCAAGTATTTTCACCTTCGACATTGGATGCTCAAGAGTAAGGGTATGCATGCTTCCCCATTTCCATCCTTCGGGATCAGCTCCGCAACTGTCAACAAGTGATCTGACACAATCGGTAAAGCTTTTCAGGAAGATCCCATCAAGATTTTCTTTTTCAGGAGTTGTAACATCATCAATCCATTCGTCCTCTCCGCCCGGCTGGAGTATCCTGTAAATGTAGTATTCACTGATGCGCTCAGGCATCTGAGCAAAGAGCTCACCAAGCTCATCGCCAAGAAGATGCCGGGGAAGTGTTGTTCTGAAAAATTCAAATACCGCCGGAGCTGCCAGATCAGCGCTCATGTTATAATCCCAATCCTTAAGCAGATCGAGGGCAGCTGATTCGGTACTGCTCATCCCCGATTGTTTTTCCTTCAGTTTAAGTATATGCGGAGTCAGCAGCGCTGCATAAGCTGAATGCTGATCAGTTATCATTCTTTTAAAGTCATCAATGCCCAGCTTTTCCTTCTCATCCAGCATATCCCTTATCCTGCTTATCCTGTAAGGAAGATAAAACCGGCAGGCGATGTAAAACGGATAATCATCTCCTGCTGTCTTGTTATTTGCAGAAGACACCTGCCCGTTCTCAGGATTATAGCTTGAAGGAAGCTGATAAAAAGGGACATAGCCCTTCCAGTCGAACTCATCAGTTGAACCATCCCGTATTATTGAACCATTCCCCTTTCTTACCGGAATACCGCCTCCTGTATTCAAACCGATATTGCCCTCAACATCAGCATACACAAAATTCTGGCTTACCGATCTGAATGAAGTGAGTGCAACCCTGAATTCGTCCCATCCTGATGCACGGTTCAGCAAATATACGCCCCTTAACTCATCGCTCATATCATTGCCTGACCAGCGCATGCTGAGAACAGCATCATTTACTGATCGCATGCCGGAAACAACCGGCCCCCGATGGGTGAATGATAAGGAAAGGGTATCTGCCTCCCCTCCTTTTATTTTAATAACTTCCTTACGCACTTCCATGTTCTTCCACTCGTTATCAAAGAAATACTGCGTAGTATTATCCGGATTGATCTTTTCGGCAAACAGGTCAATATCATCTACCATCAGGTTTGTCATGCCCCATGCTATATTTTCATTATGACCTGCCACTATAAAAGGCTGGCCCGGAACGGCAACCCCGGTAACATTCAGCTTGCCTGGCACTACCTGGTGAATCTGCATCCAGATTCCGGGGGCGCTTAGTCCCAGATGCATATCATTTGAAAGCAGAGGCTTGCCCGTCAGGCTTTTCTTTCCGCTTACCGCCCAGTTATTACTCCCTGAAAATGAGATAATCCCAAGTGCTTTCAGATTATCGATCGACGAAAGGAGATCCTGCGCGTGTTTCAATGCCGTATCACTTAGCCTGAAATCAGGAAATACCGATGAGTTCACAGCCTTGAAATCAGGAATCAGGGTAATCCCCTTCTCATAACCCAGCTTACTGAATAAGCGGTAATTAAATATATCCGCTGAGAGGTTTCCTGCTGCCAGGTCCCATCCCATGTACCCTATAATGTTGGCAATATCCTCCAGTTTCCATGACTCAGGTTTATACCCGAGTATCCTGAATTCCGGCGGAAGCTTTTTCCCGGCTCTGTCAATATACTCATTGACCCCGTCGGCATAAGCTCTTAGACACTCAAGTATTTCCGGATCTTCGTTTCCAATGAGCAGTTTTGACTTGGTAGTCATATCGAGGCTGCGGAGGAAAAGATCTGTCTGAACCATCGAAGCACCAAAAATCTCAGATAACCTACCTGTTGTGGCCCTTCTTATAAGATCCATCTGCCAGAGTCTTTCCTGGGCCATAACATAACCGGTAGCAAAATACAGGTCCCTTTCATTCGAGGCATAAATATGAGGCATTCCTCTCTGATCACGGTAAATTGTAACTTCTGAGCCAAGGGAAGAAAAGGAGATCTCCCCTTCATACACAGGAAGGGCACCTTTGCGGATACTGTTCACAATAAGGAAACCTGAGAGCAAAAGGACTGCAACAAGAATCAGCAGTACCGACAGAATTTTTTTTACCGGGCTCATATTCAAGAGTTTTAATTTTCAGTCAATATATGAAATATCTCAATATATCAATGCTTTACACCTCTTAAACCTGAAGTGCAATTTCTGCAGATTTCAATTCCTTTCCTGTCCATAGCTAATTCCCGGCGGAAAATCCTGTACCGTGGTCCGTTCCAGATATCTCTGAAGGAATCTGTTTTGAGATCACCCATTACATGCTCAGCATTTTTATCGAAGCAGCAGGGAAGAACCCTGCCATCCCAGGTAATGACAGGGTTGAACCAAAGCCTTGCACAGCTATTTGGAAGGCTGCTTTTTAATGTATATTCCCCGTTTATCTCTTTATACCTGCGGAAACTCTTATTTACCGGCTGCCATGTGCTGATACGCTCATTATGCAGTATCTGCATCGATTTTAAAACCAGCCTGGCCTTCATTCTGACAGCCAGCTTATTAAGCTCTATTATCTGTTTCTCATTTTTTGAATTAAGAAGCGTCTGAATCTCCACCTTCATTTTTGACCCTGTCATTGCACGGGCTTCCCTGACAAGCTCCAGACCTTTTAACACTAAGTTGAGATTTCCCCCCTTCCTGTAAGCAGAATAAGTTTCCTGATCTGCGCCGTCAACTGAAACAATAAGCTTTCGCAGCCCTGACTTCACAAGTCTTTCCGGATCAGCTGCCAGAAAATGACCGTTAGTTGACAGGGTGGCCGGAATGCCATTTATGATTTCAGGAAAAATGAAGAACCGGGGATGCATCATTGATTCTCCCTGATAATACAGATTCATATTGTAAAGGTACGGACCCAATTCTTCAGCAATCCTTCTGAACAGATCAATATCCATGAATCCTGCCGGTCGTTTAATCAGATCTGAGCCTGTTGCACATTCAGGGCATTTAAGGTTACAGTAACTTGAAAGTTCCATATTAACAGCAACAGGCATTCCGTAAGCCTCTGTAAAATGAGGATCAAAAGAGCTTCTCAGAAAAGAAAATCCTGATAAAAGAAGGTTAGCAGACCTTTTGAAAAGTTTCCTCATCATCGGGTAATTATATGACAAATTAAAAAAAATCATTTTACATGTAGGGTATAAATGCCGGGTATCGGTCTTTAGTCTGAATAAAGGTAAAAAAGAGATCTCTTGATAAAGACATAATTTAAAAAAAACAGCCATGAAAACACTTAAAAATGTATCATTTATTGCAGTTCTGCTGTTGTCTTTAATGACAATCGAGACTGCATTTGCCGGAAATTCTGACGGCAGAAAAAAAATTAATCCGCAGGACTACATTACCATCAGGGGTAAGGTCATCGATGCACAGACAAAGGCACCGCTTATTTTTGCGTCTGTTACAGTAAAGGAATCAAATGTTGGAATTGTAACGAATATTGACGGTGAATTTACTTTAAAGGTGAGCCCTTCAACTGAAACCCTTGAGGTATCATACCTGGGCTATAAAAACCTGTCAATTGCCGTCAGTTCGCTTAAGGAAAACGGAGCCAAGAACACAATTGAGATGGAATCAGCGCCGATTCCGATAAAAGAAATCATTGTAAAGCCAATAGATCCTGAACTTGTTGTGGAGAAAGCTATCAGCAATATAGCTGATAACTATGAAAAGATACCAAACCTCATGACGGCGTTTTACCGCGAGACTATCAGAAAAAACAGAACTTATGTATCAATAGGCGAGGCTGTTGTGGAAATATTCAAAGCCCCGTATTCAAATGATATGAGGTTTGACGGAACCCGCATATATAAAGGAAGGAAGAGCTCTGATGTTGAGAAAATGGACACTGTACTCTTTAAGCTTCAGGGAGGTCCGGTAACTGTATTACAGCTTGACATTGCAAAAAACACTGAATCGGTTCTCACACTGGAAGCAATGGAAAATTATGACTACATAATTTCGGGAGTGATTGAAATTGATGGCAAGCCGCATTACATAATCGATTTCAAACAAAAACCCTCTGTTGAGCATCCTTTGTTCATGGGAAGTCTTTTCATAAACATGGAGACTTTCGGAATAACAGAAGCTGAGTTTGGCTTTAACCTTGAAAACAAGGAAGCTGCTGCTTCCATCTTTATCAGGAAGAAGCCATTGGGGATGAAGATATATCCTGAAATAGCAACATACCGCACAAAGTTTCGCGAACAGAATGGAAAACTTCACTTTATATATTCAAGGGCTGAAGTAAAATTCAAGGTTGACTGGGAGAAAAAACTTTTCCATACATATTATACTACAATGTCAGAGATAGCTGTTACTGACAGAACTGACCAGGAAGTTATTAAATTTGCAAAAGAAGAAAAGATAAGGTACACTGATGTATTCTCTGAAAAGGTTACAGATTTTACCGATAAGGAATTCTGGGGTGATTACAATGTTATTGAACCTGACCAGAGCATCGAGACAGCTATAAGAAGACTAAGCAGAAAACTTAAATTCAGCGACAGGTAATAATAGTTTTTAGGGCCACGTTATGTTGACGGACAGTGAAATTGCAGGGAGGATCAGGAAAGGAGACAAGATTGCTTTTGAAAGCCTTTTCCGGTCCTCCTATGTTTCACTTGTAAAATATGCCCGGACCTTATTGAAAGATCAGGACACATCAGAGGAAATTGTTCAGGACCTGTTTGTCAGGCTATGGCAGGAAAGGGAAAATGTGCGGATCGAGAGTTCTTTTAACGGCTATCTTTTCAGGGCAGTTCACAACAGATGCCTGCATTACATTGAACACAGAAAGGTTGTGCAAAGGCATGCAGATCAGGCAATAACCAGACTGGTTGACCACACTGAAGATCCTGCTGAAATACTGCACTATAAGGATCTTCAGAAACAGGTAGCCACAATACTAGAAAGATTACCTGAAAGATGCGGAAAAATTTTTTGCATGAGCAGGTTTGAAGGACTAAAATACAGTGAAATTGCCGAGAAACTGTCTGTTTCAATAAAAACTGTTGAAGCAAGCATGGGAAGGGCACTCAGGGAATTCAGAAAAGAACTAACTGAATAAAAAAATGAAAAACCGGGAAAAATATACAGATGAACATTGGGATGAACTGGCTTCATTTCTTTCAGGAGAGAAAACAATCAATCCTGAATTAACAGAACAGTTCATGGAGGATGAGGAACTTCAGAAAGCCGGAATGAAATGGAAAGAAATAAAGGACATGAATGATTATAGGGAAATAGACGTTGACAAGGCATGGAAAAAGGTGACAGGCAGACTTGATGAGTCTGAAACAGAAAGAGGAGAGATAAGGAAGCTTACTATCGGTAATATTATACTAAGAGTTGCAGCTCTTGGCCTGATCCTGGTGACCCTTGGAACCGGTTCATATCTTCTTTATAACAAGGGACAGTTTCATAAACAACTTACCCTTTCTACCGGACCTGACCAGAAAAACCTGCTTGTTGAACTGAATGACGGCAGTAAAATATACCTGAACAGGAACTCGGAACTCACTTACAAAAAGAATTTCGGAAAAAATGACCGCAGTGTTCATCTTTCAGGAGAAGCCTTCTTTCAGATTGCACCAGATCCAGACAAACCTTTTATTATTGACGCCGGAAATGCAAATGTAAAGGTTGTGGGAACTTCCTTCAATGTTATTACCGAAAACCAGAATTCAGAAGTAGAAGTCTTTGTAAAAACAGGAAAGGTTCTTCTATCTGACACTGAAAACATAAGAGCCGTTGAACTCACCCCTGGAGATATTGGCAAAATTGATGCTTCAAAAGCTGAAAAAACAGTCAACACTGATCCTAATTACCTGTCATGGAACACAGGCCTTCTGGTTTATAACGGACAAAGTCTTGATGTTGTTCTTAAAGACCTTAAAAGAGTATACAACATGGATGTAGTGGCCGATGACAAGTCAATACTTGAAAACAGATGGACTTCCCCAATAGATAATCAGAGTGAGGAGACGATAATAAGACTTATTTGTGCTAGCTTTAACCTTGGTTATTCAAAGGATGGGAACGTTTACCATCTTTCAAAAAAATAATCCTTTTCATGAAATATGATGTCTTCCTCCGGCTTCATATTTATCAGACTGAAAATCATTCTTTTGTTTCTTTTGCTTTTAATTCAGGGCAAAGGATTCAGCCAGGTCTCTGTACTTGATTCCTTGTCCAGTTTCAGAAACGGTATTGTAAAGACCTCTGAGGCATTGGATTTAATTACAAAACAGACAGGTTATAAATTCTCATACGACAGCAGGCTGATTAATGCAGAAAGAAATACTGACCTTAGTTATGACACAATAACCTTAAGGTCTGTTCTTGAAAACATTACAGGAAACGATTCACTTGAATTTTCAGTTATCGATAAATTCATTATTATTTCACGGAAATCTCCACCAGGAGACCTTAAAACTAGTGGACCTGATGGTGCTGTTACAGGATACTTCACAGGAACTGTTAAAGACAAAGAGACAGGAGAACCACTGCCCTTTGCAACTATTGCATTGAAAAACAAGGGAAAAGGAACCGTTACGAATTCAAACGGAGAATTCGGTCTTAAACTGGGTCCTGATATGCTTCAGGATACCATATCAGTAGCTTATCTTGGTTATATAAATTTTGAATTGCCTGTAAACCAGATAAAAGGAACTAATACAGAGGTAACCCTCGACCGTGAATACATCGCAATCCCGGGAATAATTATTAAAAACCAGATTCCCCAGGAAATAATACACAAGGCGGTAAAATCAATCCCTGACAATTACAGTAAATCTCCTGTTTATCTGACAGGATTCTACAGAGAAGGGGTCCTGAAGAGAAAGGTTCTGCAGAACTATTCCGAGGCAATTCTGAAAGTATATAAAAGCTCTTATTCAATATCCCTGCTTGGAGATCAGATAAAGGTTCTCCAAAGCAGAAAAATAGAAAATACTGGCAGAAAGGACACGCTTACAGTAAGACTGAAGGCAGGTCTTAACACCTGTAATGAACTTGATGGTGTTAAAAGAACCTTCGATTTCATAAAAACCGAAAACATGCCAGAATACACTTACCGGATGACCGACATTTTACCTTATGAGGACGAATCGGTATTTGCAATTGATTTTGAACAGAAAGAGGATGTTGACTTGCCCTTATATAAAGGAACTGTATACATAAATACACTTGACTATGCTGTAATGAATGCTGATTTTGAACTTAATGAGGCTTACCTGTATATGATGAAAGATGCTTTTGTTTCAAATTCAACAAGAGGATTTTCAACATGGCCAGTCTCAGTAAAATACTCGGTTTCTTACAGGAAGATAAATGAAACATACTATTTAAACCATGTAAGAGGCGATCTGCAATTCGCCTCAAAAAGAAAGAGAAGGGTATTCAATTCCCCGTTCACTGTATTCTTTGAATTAGCTGTTACAGATATAGATACAATTAATGTAACAAGATTTGAAAGGGATGAAACTACTCCCGTTCATTCGGTTTTTTCAAGAGTTATTCCTTCCTACGATCAAAAGTTCTGGGGAAACCAGGACTTTCTCCGACCTGAAGATGATCTTCTAAAAGCACTTAAGAATATGAAGGTCAATCTCCGGGAGTTTACCGGAAATGACAAATAAAATTTCGGGAAATTCTTCTAATATTTGTCAATTATCTTATACAGTTCAGAAAGATCAGGCGTAAGAATTATTTCCGTCCTTCTGTTCTTCTGGCGGGCATCCGGGGTACTCTTACTGTCAACCGGGAGAAATTCGCTTCTTCCTGATGCGGTAAGCCTTACAGGATCAATTTTTGAACCTTCAAGCAAAACCCTCACAACAGTTGTTGCTCTTTTGACACTCAGGTCCCAGTTATCCTTCAGCTGGCCCGATCCGTTATATGGCACATTATCTGTATGCCCTTCAATAACTACCTGTATATCAGGATTCTTTTCAAGAACACCGGCAAGCTTTTTAAGGGCATTCCTGCCATTCACATCAATCTCATAACTGCCTGATTTGAAGAGAAGTTTTTCATCAAGGGAGATGTACACCTTACCGTTCTTCATTGTAACGGTAAGACCGTTATTTTCAAATCCCAGCAAGGCTTCAGAGACTTTCTTTTTAAGCTCCTGCACCATGTTCTTTTGAGCATCAAGTATTTTTTCAAGCTCCGACAGGCGGGCATTCCGCTTCTCAAGCTCATAAGTAAGCTCATCAAGTGAGGCTTTTTTATTATCGAGTGATTCAGAAAGCTGTTTCAGCAGATCTTCCTTTTTCTGAAGATTTTCCTGGGCAGCTTTCAGTTCCTCCAGAAGTTTCTGTGTTTCCCTGACATTCCCTTTAATCAGGTCTTCCTGTGCATTCTGCAGCTCATTATATCTTGATGCCAGGCTATTGTAATCTCCAAGAGCCTTGTCTCGTTCTGCAGCAACTTTTGAATGTTGTTTCTTAAGTTCAGCTGCTTCTTTGTCTGCAGAAGCTATCCTGGCCTCAAGTTCTGTATTTTTCATCTCAAGCCCGATATTCTTCTCCTTAAGGTCATCACGCTCATTCATGAACTGTTTGCTTGTATCGTCCAGGCTTCTGTACTTTTTGCCGGAGACACATGATAATGCAGATAAAGCAATCAATGCTATACCTGCTGTTCTGACAATAAATGATCCCATAAAATAAATTTTAATGCTGTAAATATAACAAGCAAATAAGATTAAAATTGTTATCAGTATTATGATTTCAAAGTCAAAAATAAGAAAAAAGGAGGGTAAGCACCCTCAGACAGACGCTAATAATAATTTGTATATTTGCAGGTCACAGAAATTTAGATCCTGGAAATGGAAGACAAGGCAAATCTGCTGAATACAATTAATTCACCTGAAGATCTTCGCAAGCTGAATATTGAACAGCTGATACAGGTAAGTTCAGAGCTTCGCCAGTACATAATTGATGTTGTTTGCAACAATCCGGGTCACTTTGGTGCAAGCCTGGGTGTTGTGGAACTTACAGTAGCTCTTCATTATGTTTTCAACACACCTTATGATAAAATCATCTGGGATGTCGGCCATCAGGCTTATGGTCACAAAATCCTGACAGGCCGTCGCGATATTTTCGCAACAAACAGGAGATACAAAGGTATCAGCGGATTTCCCAAAATGGCTGAGAGCGAGTATGATGCATTTGGCACCGGGCACTCGTCAACATCTATATCCGCAGCATTGGGTATGGCTCTTGCCGCAAAAAGCAAAGGAGAGAAAAGGCATGTGGTAGCTATAATCGGAGACGGGGCTATGACTGCCGGAGAGGCCTTTGAAGGACTTAACAATGCAGGTATAAGCAATTCCGACATACTTGTAATACTCAATGACAACAACATTGCTATAGATGCAAATGTCGGCGCTCTGAAGGAATATCTGCTTGATATTACAACAAGTAAAACCTATAACAGGTTCAAGGACAAGGTATGGAACATGCTTGGTGTATTTGGAAAGCACTCTCCGGGTGCACGCAGGGTAGCTGCCCAGATTGAAGCCGGACTTAAAAGTTCAATACTTGATAAAAGCAACCTGTTCGAAAGTCTTAATTTCAGGTATTTCGGTCCAATTGACGGCCATGATGTGATGCATCTTGTTAAAGTTCTTGAGGACCTTAAAAGAATTCCTGGCCCCAAACTGCTGCATTGCATGACAACAAAAGGCAAGGGATTCAAGCTGGCTGAAGAGGACCAGACAGCATATCATGCTCCAGGTAAATTTGACAGGGAAACAGGGGTGATTATAAGTACACCCGCAACCGACTCTGTAATGACCTTTCAGGAGGTCTTCGGATCTTCGATGGTTGAACTGGCTGAGCTGAATGAAAAATTGGTGGCAATCACACCTGCCATGCCAACAGGAAGCTCCCTCACCACCCTGATGAACAAAATGCCTGACAGGGTATATGATGTTGGTATTGCAGAGCAGCATGCTGTCACGTTTTCAGCCGGTCTGGCTGCCCTTGATCTTATCCCCTACTGCCATATCTATTCATCATTCCTTCAAAGAGCCTATGATCAGATCATTCATGATGTTGCGCTTCAGAATCTGCATGTTGTTTTCTGTATCGATCGTGGCGGTCTTGTAGGAGCTGATGGTGCAACCCATCATGGATTCTTCGACATAGCCTTTTTAAGAAGCATACCCAATATGGTTGTTTCAGCACCGATGGATGAGAAGGAACTTCGGGACCTTCTTTTCACTGCACAACTTGAAAAGAACAGAGTTCCCTTTTCAATAAGATATCCTCGGGGCCGGGGGGTTTACAAAGACTGGAAGAAACCTTTTGAGGAGATTGAAATAGGCAAATCGCGTATGCTTAAAGACGGCAATGACCTCGCCATACTTACTCTAGGATATCCAGGGAATGCTGCCTCAAAAGTCATTAAAAAGCTTGAGAAGGATAATTATTCAATAGCACATTATGACATGAGATTTGCAGCACCGCTTGATGTTAATGCACTTCATGCTGTTTTCGGAAAATTCAGACACATTATCACAATTGAAGATGGCATACTCAGGGGCGGATTTGGAAGCGCTGTAATTGAATTCATGAACGATAACGGCTATTCTGCAGAAGTAAGACGACTGGGAATTCCTGATTATTTCGTGGAACATGGCACCCAGGATGAGCTTTACATGGAGTGCGGCTTTGATGCTGAAGGCATTGAAATTGCAGTCTGTGAGATGCTAGTTAAGATACAGAGTAAGAAGATATAACCTGCACTTCATGTGAAAATGAAGAAACAGGCTAAAAACTCAGGAAAAATTTCTATTTTCGCACACTGCAAGACTGCATGACCGCATGACCGCAAGACAATATTGCCCGGATGGCGGAATTGGTAGACGCGCTGGTCTCAAACACCAGTGGTAGCAATACTGTGCCGGTTCGATCCCGGCTCCGGGTACTGAAACAGAGCGAGAGTGAGAGTGAGAGCGAGTCTGCTCGAACGAACACTCTCGATCTGTTTCCTCGCTCTCGCACTCACACTCACACTCACATATGATTTCTTAATCAGCGAGTCAGCTCGAACGAACACTCTC
>CAZEYY010000064.1:0-5175 GCA_964516485.1 uncultured Rikenellaceae bacterium | reverse complement strand
ACTCACACTCACATATGATTTCTTAATCAGCGAGTCAGCTCGAACGAACACTCTCGATCTGTTTCCTCGCTCTCGCACTCACACTCACATTCACATATGACTTCTTAATCAGCGAGTCAGCTCGAACGAACACTCTCATTTTCTTTCTTGTCAATCATCATTCATCTTTAAAATAAAAAGGGTGTCCTTTTGAGACACCCTTATTTATTTGAACTAAACCTGTTAGAAGTTAGGTCCTTCAACATCCCACCAGAGTGGTGTGCTGATAAGATCCGCACCGCCGAGTTTTGTTGTGGCATCAGCAACACCTGCAGCGTTACTGTTTCTTTCTGCTGTTACAAACGGGAACCTGTATGGGAATCCGTCAGCAGGAATAACACCCCAGTCAGCATTACTGTCATTCTTCGGTACAAAATGAAGTTTAGGATAACCTGTTCTTCTGTGGTCGCACCATACTTCATTTGCGTTTGTGAATGCATCAATCCATTTCTGGGTGATGATCTTTTCAAGTTTAAGCTCCTTGCTGTCAGCATCATTCCATTTAACTGTTACTGTTGAACGGGTTGTATAGCTGTTTCTTGGATCTTTCGGATCAACATAGTTCATAGGAGTGCTTGTATCATCAGCGAGATAAGCATCAACACCACCTGCACCCCAGTTCTGGAATGAAAGTTTTACTCCATCCTCATAATATTCTTTTGCTGTTTTTGCTGTAGCCCAACCTTTGAGATTAGCTTCTGCAAGAGCGAAGTTTACTTCTGCAGCTGTGAGGAATCTTCTTGATGTAACTGATTTCCAGTCTTCTGAAACCATTGAATACTTGAGCCTGTCGTCTTTTGCACCAAGATAAGCGCCACTGGCTATACCTTTGTATGGCTGTGTTGGATGATCAGCATAAAGTGTTGCATCTGTAGCTGCCTGGAAATACTTTGAAACCCTCGGGTCTTTAAGTCCAAGAAGGAATTCTTCCAAACCAGCGCCCATTCTTGTGTCATTCCACTCAAAGCAGATAACTGCGATCGGCATTTTCTGACCATAAAGTGAAACATTGAAGTTATCAGCATTTGTAAGGATAAGACCTGCCGGATCATTAATTGCCTTCTCTCCTTCTGTTTTTGCAAGAGCTGGGTCAACCTTTGAGATACGGATAGCAAGTCTGAGCCTCATTGAGTTCACAAGCTTCATCCACTTGTTAACATCACCGCTGTATGAAGCATCAAACTTTTTCATACCTGTATAGAGCTTGTTAGCTGCAAAGGTTGTCTGAACTTCATCAAGTGTTGCAAAAAACTTTTTGTAAAGATCAGGTTCACTGTCATATTTGATTGTGGTTGAAGTTGAACCGTAGTCTGAATAAATAAGCGGACCATGGTAAGCGGTAAGCCTTGAAAGACCCAATACCTGGATCAGCTTAGCCCATGCGCTGAACACTGTATAACCGTCAGCATCAGCAATTTTGATCACCTGGCGTGATGGTGCCATAACACTTCCATAAATACGGCCCCAGAAAGAGTTCCATGTAACATAGTATGTAGTGTTGTTCCTGTTACCAACAAAAGGAGTAGGCGTACCTACGTGACGTACATAACTGTCAGTCAGAAGATCCTCTTCCACCTGATGACCCTGGAGGTTTGCAAGCATTGATGAGAAATAAGCTCCAACGTGATTGAAATCCTGCTTAAGCGACTCATTTGTCACCCGGTAGGGGTTGGTGTTCATATCATCAAATTTTTCAGTACAGGCTGCCAGTAGCAGCGTCAGTACCACAAAACTTAGTATTTTTTTCATGATTGTTCAGCTATTAGAAATTAACTTTAATGTTGAAACCGTATGTCCTGGTTGAGGGCACGTTGAAGTTGTCAAGAGACTGTGAACCAAGACCTGTACTCATAGTAAGCTCAGGATCATAAGGTGCATTTTTGTAGAGGAACAACAGGTTCTGTCCAACAAGTGAAACAGAAGCTGATTTAATTGGAAGATTCAATGCTTTTACATCAAGATCATAAGTAAGGGCAAGCTGTGTAAGCCTTACGTTTGTCCTGTCGTATACATAGGCTTCAATGATACCATTCCTGTCACCTATAGCCCTGTACCATGCTTCAGGATCAACCTGGGTAACAGCGGTACCAGTAGGACTAACACCATTTATTTCAACATAACCTGCATCCCTTGCATCGCCTGAACGCTTGCTTACTCCAGCTCCGTCGAGCATTGATTCAGTCTGGCTGATTGCGTCGCCACCGAATACGCTGTTAACAAGGAAGCTGAGTGAGAACTGCTTGTATGTAAAGTTGTTGTTCCATCCAAGAGTGAAATCAGGGTCAACTGATCCAACTTTTTCCGGGAGAGCTGTTTTTCTTGGCTTATTCTGAGCGTCAAGAACAATTCTGCCCTGGTCATCCCTGAGGAATTTGTATCCGTAAAGGTCGCCGAATGAACCACCAGCTACTATGTAGTTGTAATAACCTTCTGAACTTCCAAGGTCAATTCTCTTACCCGGATCTTCAGGAATAAGTTCTGTAACGGTATTCTTGTTTTTTGCAAAGTTTAATGCTGTCTTCCATGAGAAATTATCTGTTGTAACAGGCTCAGCATCAACTGTTAACTCAATACCTTTGTTTATAATCTCACCGGCATTAACATAATATGTTGTGTAACCTGATCCGGCAAGAGCAGGCAGTTCAATAAACTGATCCTGGCTGTTGATATTATAATATGTAAAGTCAAAACCGAGTTTACCTTCAAGGAATCTCCAGTCTGTACCAATCTCAAGGCTCCTGAGCATTTCAGGTTTTGCATCGACAAAAGGAGCTCGTGTGTTCCTGTCAACACCACCGCTAACATTAATTGTATGAGATGGATAAATAACGTTGAAAGGCACCTCGTTGGCAACTGTTGTATATGAACCCCTTACTTTTGCAAAGCTTACAAATTCAGGAAGAGGGAGCATCTGGCTTAACACACCGCTAAGACCGATAGCAGGATAGAAGTATGAATCATTACCTGTACCAGCCAGTGTTGATGACCAGTCATTCCTTCCTGACAGATCGAGGAAGATCATTTCTTTGAAACCGAGCTGAGCGTTTGCGAAAACACCCTGCTTGATAACTTTAGAAGCAAGTGTTGAAGATATTACAACGTTTGAAGGTATATTCTGGAAATAGAATTCATTCGGATACATGAGAGAGTTGGTTCCGTTATCAACTGATACACCGTCACCATAGCGTGTCTGCTGGAAGCTACCACCTGCAAGTGCGTTTACACTGAAATCACCGAAATAGTTGTTATATGTAAAGATACCATCTACATAAGCCAGCCAGTCAGTATATTTTTTGTATGCCCATCTGCCGTTTGCTGAAACGTTTGTTGCATTTGAGCCTGCCATGTGCTTCTGCTCATAAGATTTGTCAGCATAGTCATAGTTAGCTCTTGCCTGGAATTTAAAACCTTTTGCAATTTCCCACTCAACATTGGTGCTTGCGATTGCCCTTTTGCCAAGGTCTTCTTTTGGTTCATTGTTAAGGATCCAGTATGGGTTCGACTGATGATGGTCTTCTACGAACCAGTTCTGAAGATAGAGGTTCCTGCCAGTATTGAATATCTGATATTCATTCTTGTATGTATTGAAATCTTTCTGACGTGGGAAGAAATAAAGACCTGTAAGAGTATTCAGATAGTAACCGTTTGCAGGCCTGTTGAATGACCTTTCAGAGGTAAGCATGATATTTGAGCTGATCTTAACCTTGTCATTAAATAACTTTGTTGACTGTTTGAAAGTCACGTTATTCTTGTCATAGGTGTTTGTCGGGATCACACCGCGTGCACTTGTATTAGCATAAGAGAAATAAGCTGTGGTTCTGTTATTGCCACCGCTTATTGAAATGTTGTTTACAAGGTTATAACCTGTCTGGAAGAAATCCTTAACAAATTTGTCATCATAGCTTGAAAGCGGAGTTTTTGACCAGCTTTCCTTTGCATTACCGATTGCACCATATTTGTACTGAAGTTCAGGCCATGTAAGAACACTTTCAAAAATTGTTGCTGAGCTGAGGTTAACATTAACTGCTCCTTCTTTTCCCTTTTTTGTAGTGATCATAACAACACCGTTTGCACCCTGGCTACCATAGAGCACTGCAGCGTTTGAACCTTTCAGAACGCTTACGCTTTCGATATCTTCAGGGTTGAGCTGTGACAGACCGTCACCTTCATCAACACCACCCCACATACCTGCCTGTGAGCCTTTCCTGTTTACCATCGGAACACCGTCGATAACATAAAGAGGTTCGCTAAGGCCGCTCAGTGATTTACTTCCCCTGAGCACTGTTCTTGTTGAACCACCAGCACCGGAAGCTGCTTTCTTAATTTCAAGACCTGCTGTCTTACCACTAAGGCTGTTCATGAAGTTAATATCCTTTGCCTTCATCATCTCTGCTCCTGAAACCTGCTGTGAAGCGTATGTAAGAGTTTTTTTGTCGCGCTGGATACCCAGTGCTGTTACAACAACATCTCCGAGTGTAAGAACATCGGGTGTCATTGTGACTTCAAAACTTGTCTGGGTTCCGAGGGGAAGCTCAACAGTTTTGAATCCTATAAACGATACTACGATTGTTGTTGCATCAGCCGGAACATTAAGCGTGAATGCACCATCAATGTCAGTGGCTGTACCTATTGTTGTTCCTTTCACAACAACCGGGACACCTACCATACCAAGACCATCCTCGGAGCTGATAACCTTGCCCGTGATGGTTTTTTGCGCGAACGCACCCTGCGATACAGCGAATAGCAGTAAAGCAAGTAGAATTGTGATTTTTCTCATGGTTAAAAATTAGGTTAATAATTGTTAAATAAAATCATAAGCAGACTAAAAGCCGTTAGACATTAGTCCCTAAAAAACTATTATTTAATTATTTGACTTCCGTCTATACGCTGGGCAACAAATCCAGTTGGTATAAACTTAAACAGACCAAAATTAACAATATTTATTATCGGAAATCTTAATGAAACCTTAACGAAATGTTAAAACAAAAAGTCTGAAACCCTTAATTACTGAGGCTCTGGGATTTATCATCTGAAAAATCAGAATTTTTTTCTAAATTATTCGTCAAACTTATTAAATAAAAATATGAGTGTCGGGAATGATAAATAAATTGATATATTATTAAAAATATATTGATG
>CAZEYY010000063.1:7330-20699 GCA_964516485.1 uncultured Rikenellaceae bacterium | reverse complement strand
GGCTGTACTTCCGGGCCGGATCTTCAGGGCAATAATACAGGATTACTATAAGATAAAGTAATCTTACGGTCTTTGCGACTTGGCACACGGCTCACGACGCACGATGCACGGCACACGGCGTTTGCCAACTGCAAATTGCCCTTTCCAACTTTTTGGTCTCCTTATCTATAAAACATAATGCGGGATCTTCATCAGCTCCCCGTCTTTTAGTGCAGACTGATGTGCAATTATCCCGGGAACTGTCATATTAAGAGCAACAGCAATATTTACAAGAGGTGTTTTATCGAGTATCACTGATTCAACAAAGTTGTTCATCAGGTAACCATGAGAACCGCCGTGACCACCTGCAGGTACCCCCGGAGGAAGCATTGGCTTTCTTAAATCTGGTAGTTTTGTCTCAAGTCCCTGGTATTTCCCGTAAAAAGAACCTCTCTGTCCACGTATCCGTCCTCTTTCCCCTTCATCACCCGGGGTATCCCAGCTCACCGCCATCCTTGCCGATCCTCCGTTATCTGTTCTGAAAAGGGCTATTTCTGTTCCAAAGGGATTTCTGTAAATATTATTTTCAGGCCTTAAATGCTCTATCAGACTTGGCATACCCTGGCATGCCACTTCAGTGAAATGACCATCTTTAACACCAATATAGAAAGCATTTGAATGTGTCGGATACCACTGCGGCGGAAGCCCTATCCTCCAGCCTTTGTAAGAGTCGATAGGAACCTGCATATAATGATAGTATTCTCCCTCAGAATAAACAAGCTCACCCAGCCCTCCTGATTCTGATATCCGTCGCATTGCATACAGGTCCTCCCTGTAACATGATGTTTCGAACATCATATACTTCAAACCGCTTTTTTTAACCGCTTCATAAAGCTTTTCAGCATCCTCAAGTGAACCGAATACTGCCGGCACAGCTGAGGCTACATGTTTCCCGTATTTCAGGCACTCAAGCACATGAGCTGCATGCGAAGGGGCATCTGTTGCAACAAATACAGCCTCAATCCTGTCATCCTTTACCATTTCCTCAATTGAAGGATACGTTTTACTGCAGTTACATATTCTTGCAAGCTGCTCACATCTGTCGGGGAAAAGATCAGTAACGGCAACAACCTCGACATTAGGATGATTCTGAAATCCGAAATCAGCACCAAAACGGCATACTCCATATCCTGCAATTCCAACTCTTAATTTCCTGTCAAAGAATGACTTCCATGGTACCTGGCTGATATTACCCTGCTCTGACCGTTCAAATCCCTGGATTGCAGGTGGAACAACTCCCGCATCTGCGGCTTTTTTTGTTGAACTGCATGCTGTGTTGAATGCTCCAAGGGCTAATGCTCCGAGACTTGCTGACTTTATAAAGTTTCTTCTTGACCAGTCATTTTTTTTCATTTCGTATCAATTGTAGTTTTTTTTAAAGAATTTGGCAGCCAATGAACATAAAAATCCTGTCTGCCGAGGTTTTTCTTTTTAAAGTTATTAATTTTCCATATCTGAATACCAAATATTCTTTTTTATGAAAAAGTTTCTTTTACCCTCCCTTCTGATCTGTATAATATTTACTCAGGCATGCAGTAAAAAACCATCTGAGGCAAAAGTATATGACCTAACATGCGAAAACCTTGTTAACCCTGATGGCATTGGCATTTCTGAACCAGGCCTGAGCTGGAAGATTTCGTCAGAAAAAAACGGAACCGTTCAGAGAGCATGGCAGATAATAGTTGCCTCTGACAGCAGCAGGCTTAATGAAAATGAAGCTGATCTTTGGAATTCAGGTAAGACAGAAAGCCCTGAACAGATATTGATACCATATTCAGGAAAGAAGCTTCAATCAGGATCAGCCTGTTATTGGAAGGTGAGGATCTGGGATGAAAAAAACAGGTCATCGGAATGGAGTCCTGCAGCAACCTTCAGCATCGGATTATTAAACGGTTCTGACTGGCAGGCAGATTATATCTCATACAAGAACAACATCGGGCAAAACATTTCACCGCAGTTTTACAAATCCTTTGAGCTGAATGAGATCCCGGAAAACGTCTTCCTGTATGTGAATTCACTTGGTTATCATGAAGCATACCTCAACGGCAGAAAGTTAGGTAAAGAAGTACTCACACCTGCTGTTGCGCAGTTCAGCAAGAGGTCGCAGGTGGTGACATATAATCTGAAGTCCTCGCTTGTTACCGGTGAAAATCATCTCATAATATGGGCAGGAAGAGGATGGTATGCCCCTGGTTTGCCCGGAGTGGTTGCAGATGGTCCTGTTATCAGGGCACAGATTAATGGAATGGCGCAGGGTAAATTGACTGCCATACTGAAAACTGATTCAACATGGAAAGCAAGAAGCAGCGGTTATTTCACACTCGGCACATGGAAACCGGGTGATTTTGGCGGTGAAAAAATTGATGCATCTCTCCTGCTTGATGACCTCACTGGCACATCATTAAAATCTGTTGTCTGGGAACCTGTAGCAGGAGTCAGGATTCCCGAACATCAGGCTACCGCGCAACTTACTGAAGGAAACATCATTACAGACACTTTAAAAGCAGCAACAGTTACTTCCTGTGGAAACAAAAAATGGATGGTCGATATCGGAACCACTCTGACAGGCTGGACAGAAATAAGATTTGAAAAACTGAATAAAGGACAAATACTGGAGCTGCAGTTTTGTGACCACCTCAACAAGGAGGGCAAAACTGTTGATCAGGGACAGAAGGATATTTATATCGCATCAGGAGCCGGAGAAGAAGTATTCAAGAATAAATTCAACTATCATGGTTACAGGTATATTCTGATTTCCAATCTCGATTCTAAACCTGAGAATAATGCCATAAGTGCTTATCCGATAAGAACAGGATTCAAGCCTGCGTCATCGTTTAAGTGTTCCGACGAGGATATGAACCGCATACATGACATGCTGTTCTATACACTTCAGTGCCTGAGCCCGGGAGGATATCTTGTTGACTGTCCGCAGATTGAACGGCTAGGTTACGGAGGTGACGGAAATGCTTCTACGGAAACTGCACAAACAATGTTTGATCTTGCCCCGCTGTACAGAAACTGGCTTCAGGCCTGGGGCGACTGCAACAGGGAGGACGGCGGAATGCCTCACACTGCACCTAATCCATATCCTGCCGGTGGAGGACCTTACTGGTGTGGTTTCATAATAACCGCATCATGGAGAACATATATGAATTATGGCGATAAAAGAATTCTTGAAAAGTATTACCCTGTAATGAAAAAGTGGCTCCGTTATGCCGAAAAATATTCTCCGGATGGACTTCTAGAAGGATGGCCGGAAACAGATTACAGGACATGGTATCTTGGTGACTGGGCAAGTCCTGAGGGAACAGACCATACAGACGGCAAATCGGTAAAACTGGTAAATAACTGCTTCATGGCTGTCTGCTATGAGACAATGACCAGAATAGCGCAAGTACTGGGACAGGAAGATGAAGCGCTGGCATATTCGGACAGAAGAAAAGAACTGATAAAGCTCATAAACAAAGAATTATTTGACAAGGAAAATGGAATTTACGGTAGCGGGATTCAGATTGACATGACCTATCCCCTTCTTGCCGGAGTTGTGCCCGATTCACTTAAAGGTAAAATCACTGATGCGCTCCGGGATGTAATACTTAAAAAGCATGATGGCCACATTGCATGCGGGCTTGTCGGCATACCCGTTTTTACTGAATGGTGCGAAAACAACAATGAATCGGAGCTCTTTTATTCAATGCTGAAGAAGAGAGATTATCCGGGATATCTTTTCATGATTGACAATGGAGCCACAACAACCTGGGAACACTGGAATGGAGCCAGGAGCAGGATACATAACTGTTATAATGGAATTGGTTCATGGTTCTATACTTCACTGGGAGGGATAAGAAAAGATGAAAGTAAGGCAGGATACAGGAATATGATAATTCAACCTGATATACCCGAGGGGATAACATGGGTGAAAACAAAAAAGGAAACACCTTATGGTACGGTCAGCATAGACTGGGAAAAGAAAGAAAGTTCTTTGGAATTAAAAGTCTCTTTGCCTCCCGGCATTAATGCAACATGCTTATTGCCTGCAGGATACAAAACATATTCTGTCAACGGGGTAAATAAAAGATCAGAAAAGAACCTCACAGTACTGGGAAGCGGTCAGCACACTGTTATGTTCACCAGGTAAAAGAAAAAACTACTAAATTTAAATCATAAGGTATGAAAACGAATAATAATCCGGCTTCAGAAAGTTCTTCAAACAGGAGAGAATTCATAAGAAAAACAGCAGCAGCCGGATTAGGTGCCGGGCTGCTCTCTTCAGATATTTATAATGCAGTTCCTTCAGAAATTCAGAACAAACCGGCTGTAAATCAAAAAATCAAAATAACTGATATAAAAGTTGCCGTCATGGGAAATTCTCCTGTAGTCAGGATAACGACTGACGCAGGAATTGATGGTTTCGGACAGGTGGAATCGACAAAGCCCTACCTGAAACCTCACATACTTTTTTACAAGGATTATCTGCTTGGCGAGGATCCGACAAATGTTGAGCGCTGTGTTATGAAAATCAGAAGAATGGGCAGTTTCAAACCATGGGGATCGGCAGTCAGTGCAATAGAATTTGCATTATGGGACATTGCAGGCAAGGCAGCAGGTCTCCCTGTTTATAAGCTGATGGGTGGCAAAGTGCGCGATCAGGTAAGATGTTATAATGGTGCCATAAGAGTTGACAGAACAGGTAATGAACCAAAAGATTTTCATGACTGGGCTGTGAAAATAAAGTCTCTTGAACAGGGATTCACCATAATAAAAACTGCAGTTGGATTTCATGGTGGGATGGCAAATACACCCGGTTTCTATTATGGCAATGTGACACCGTCTCAGAGTCTGAAGGATGTAGGCCGCAGGGGACCTATGACAGAGTATGGACTTAAAACGATTGTTGAGCGTGTTGCAGCTATCAAGGAGGGGCTTGGTGACTCTGTTGGACTGGCTCTCGATTGTGGTCCAGGCAATATGCTGGCAGATGCAATAAGACTGGCAAATGCACTTGAACAATTTAACCTCTTATGGCTGGAGGACCTGCTCACAGGTGATTATACTCCTTATGTAATGGCAGATGATTATCTTGAACTTACAAGAAGCACCACTGTTCCGATCCATACCGGTGAACAGATTTACCTCCGCCAGAATTTCAGGGAGCTTATTGAGAAAAATGCAGTGAGGATTGTTGGCCCTGATCCTGAGGATGTCGGAGGCCTTTCTGAAATAAAATGGATCGCTGAATATGCTGATCTTCATGGCATTCAGATGGCACCTCACGGAGTATTCGACGGACTTATCGGTCTTGCAGCCCATGTAATGGTTGGTGCAGCAATGCCCGAAAACTATATTGCTTTTGAATATCCGGCACCAAATGAAAAATGGTGGTATGAGATCATTGAAGGCCTGCCTTCTCCTATTGTCAAAAATGGACTGATAGACGTATGGGACAGACCAGGACTTGGTGTTACTTTTAATATAAAGGAAGCAAAGAAATACCTTTCAGAAGAGGATAAAAAATTCTTCGACTGACATTATCCATAAAAAATGTGAATATCAATGATTCCATTCAAAAAATCAATAAGTTTACAGAAAGTTGATTTGAATAACCTTAAAATAAACCCGATATGAACAAAGACGATAAAGAATTTTCAACAGGCAGGCGAAATTTCATGAAAACCTTCGCCATGGGCTCCGCTGCCGGAGTTATGGGATTGGCCGGCAGCAAGTTAAATGCCGCACCGTACGAACCTGCAAGTTACGCAAAAGCAATGGCCCCTGTAAAAATAAAGAGTGTAAAACCTATTGCCACCAGGCCTTCAGGTTCAAACCTTATTGTTGTTAAGGTAGAAACCACTGAGCCGGGATTATATGGTCTCGGATGTGCCACTTTCACACAGCGTGCATTCCCCGTTGTAACAGCAATAGAGAAATACATGAATGAGTTCTGTGTTGGAAGAGATGTCGACAACATTGAAGATATGTGGCAGGCATTCTATGTCAGTTCATACTGGAGAAACGGGCCGGTTCTGAACAATGCGCTCAGCGGTCTCGACCAGGCACTGTGGGATATTAAAGGGAAAAGAGCAGGCATGCCTGTGTATCAGCTTCTGGGAGGCAAATCCCGCTTTGCAGTTCCTGTTTACGCTCATGCAAGCGGAAGAACAATTGAGAATGTTGTGGAGAATGTTAAAAAGTATATGGACCAGGGATTCAAATACATCCGCATCCAGCTCGGGGGATACGGAGGTGTTGGAGCTGTTCCCAAAACACCTGATTACAAAGCAGCCGGTTTTGGAGGGGAAAAGGACAATTTCATGGATGAATATGCATACCTTTCTAATGTTCCAAAACTGTTTGAAGCTGTAAGAAAAGCATGCGGTGATGAAATAGAACTTCTTCATGATGTACATGAGCGCAACCAGCCTATGGATGTAATTAATATGTGTAAAAGTGTTGAACAGTACAGGCCCTTCTTTATTGAAGATCCTCTCTCTCCTGAAAATACCCATTGGTGGAAACAACTCAGGGAAAGTACAACTGTTCCTTTTGCAATGGGTGAGCTGTTCAATAATATAAATGAGTTCGTCGAACCAATGGTTAATCATTACTTTGATTACATCCGACTTCACATCTCCCAGATTGGAGGGATTACACCTGCAATGAAAGTTGCAAGGCTCGGCGAGTGGTTTAATGTGAAAACCGCATGGCACGGACCCGGTGATGTATCTCCTGTCGGCCATGCTGCAAATGCCCATATTGACCTTGCTGTATGGAACTTCGGAATACAGGAAGGAGGATATTTCTTCTCTGAAAATGAAAGAACTGTCTTCCCGGGATGCCCTACATGCAAAAACGGATACCTCTATGTTAATGAAGCTCCGGGACTTGGAGTTGACATTGACGAAAAGGAAGCTGCAAAATACCCGATAAATAACCAGGCTCCGGGCTGGACAGTCAGGAAGTCAGACGGAACAATAATCAGACCATAATTTAAAAATCTCAGGTCATGAAAGATAACAGAAGAGGATTTCTTAAGAAAGGCGCTTCGCTTGCAGCAGCAGTATCAATAGGAGGTATTGCAGAAGCTATGCCTTCAGAGAAAAACACTAAAGCCGGTTCTGCAAAGTCAGCAGCAGCTAAAGATGCAGGAATTAAATTCTCATTCCTCATGGGACCGAAATCACCAAAAGTACCTTTTGCAAAACAACTCGGAGTAAACTATGTAGTCTCCGGTGTTGAAAGGCTTGAAGGGTATAAACCTTGGGATCCTGAAGCAATTAAATCTACAAAGGCAACCTGGGATAACCTGGGTATTAAATGGACAGTTGTTGAAGGCCCTCCTTCACTGGGTGAAAAAACAAAACTCGGACTTGAAGGCAGGGATGAGGAGATAGCAAATTTCATCACCTTCATGAAAAACCTGAAACAGTATGGCGATGTTGACATCATCTGCTATAACTGGATGCCAGTCATAAGCTGGGCAAGAACAAACCAGGAAAGAGCCGGCAGAGGAGGTGCCCTTATGCTTGAGTTTGATTATGAAGCTTCAAAGGGCAAACCAATGACAAAATATGGTGAGATATCCAAAGAACATCTATGGAAGACTTATGAATACTTCATTAAGGCAGTCGCTCCTGAAGCAGAAAAGATAGGCATGAACCTTTCACTTCATCCTGATGATCCGCAGGTAGACAGCATACAGGGCATTTCCAGGATCATGAACAGAGTTGAGAGTTTCGATAAGGCAATGGCAATGTACCCAAGTAAATACAACGGAGTAACAATGTGCCAGGCCAACTTTGCGCTTATGGGAGCAGATATCCCAAAACTCGTCAGAAGATGGGGAAAGGATAAAATCAACTTTGTCCACTTCAGAAATGTGCAGGACCTCAGCGGTAAGGTACCCAGTACAAAATTCACTGAAACCTTCCACGACGAGGGCCAGATAGACATGTACGAAGCAATGAAGGCATACATTGAAATAGGATTCAGCGGACCACTCCGCCCCGACCATGTGCCAGTGCTTGCAACTGAGATAGAAGCAGGAATGAGAGGTGGTTATACCACTCTTGGAAACTTGTTTGCTATTGGTTATATCAGAGGTCTTGCAGAAGCAGTAAGCAAGGAGATCAGCTGAGCGAAATAAGAAAGAAAAATAAATACTTAACCTCAGAGTTCTCAAAGTTTTCACAGAGTACACCAAGACATTTATGTGATTATTAAATCTTTGCGTATTTTGTGGCTAATTCTTTATATTAACATATCTATATATATTAATTTGTTATATTTTTGTCTTGATTTCCAAAATTAAACTTTGATGTCATCTGAAAAAAATAAATTCAATCTCAGGAGCTTTACAAGCTTCTCCCTGGTATTTTCCACGTTTATAATGTCTGTTTCCGGATTTATCCTGTACGTGGCGCCTCCCGGCAGAATAGCCAATTGGGGAACATGGAAACTGCTTCTGTTTACAAAAGCTGAATGGCAGGCTCTCCATACTATTTTCTCCTACCTGTTCTTCATACTGGTCATTATCCACCTGTTCTTTGTTAACTGGAAAGCCTTTCTTACATACATAAAAAGCAAGGTAAAGACAGGGCTTAACCGGAAATGGGAACTTGTTGCTGCCACAGTTATGTCACTTGTAATCTTAGCCGGCACACTTAAGGAATGGACTCCATTCGGACCCATAATGACATTTGGCGAGAAGCTTAAGGAGGGCTGGGAAAAAGATTTCCAGGCTCCCCCGGCTATCCACATGGAAATCTACACCCTTGAACAGCTCTCTCCCATGCTGGACAGCATTCCTGCACAAAAACTAATGAAAATACTCCTCGAAAACAACATTAAAGTTGACTCGGTTAACGTAAGCCTTAAAATAATTGCATCTGAAAATAATACTACGCCATCACAGTTATTTGAAATCCTGAAAAAAAATAGTCCTGCAGGCAGCCATTCTGCAAGTCCTAACGTTCCGCAGGGTGCCGGCAGGTATACCGTACAGATGGCGGCAACAGGCAGCGGAAAGGAAGTAAATACAATGCTTGCCAGGCTCAGGGAGAAAGGAGTTGATGCAACAGCTGAAACAACAATGAAGGCAATTGCCGATCAGCTGGGAATAACCCCCAGGGAGGCATTTGAGATGCTCACGAAGGATTAAACTGAATTTTAGTAATTTCGCAGGGTCACTATTTAAAAAACCCTTATGTCAGAACTGGAAAGCTATTTCAGCAGTTTCAGAAAGAACATCGTCGGCATTGACGCAGTCATAAACACACCCTATGGCATCAGGAAACTCATTTATGCTGACTGGATTGCAAGCGGAAGGCTTTATGGTCCCATAGAGAAGAGAATCACTGAAGACATTGGTCCCCTGATCGGCAATACTCATTCAGAATCAACTACAACGGGCAGAGCAATGACAAGGGCTTATCATACAGCCCAGAAAATTGTGAAGAAGCATGTCAATGCAAATGACAATGATCTGATCCTTTTCACCGGGACAGGAATGACTTCAGCTATCGCCAAACTGCAAAGGCTTCTGGGATTAAAGGTCCCAGAGCAGGCAGTGAACTACTGCCCCTTCACTCACGGAGAATATGACAAATGCAGGGATATACCCAATGAAAAGCGACCAGTCGTTTTCCTTACTCATACTGAACATCATTCAAATCATACTTCATGGTTCGAGACTCTTGCTGATGTAGTTGTTCTTGAGCCATCTGCCGATCTTACTGTTGATCCTGACATCCTCAGAAAAGAGATAGTAAAATACGAGGACAGACCACTGCTTATTGGCTCTTTTTCAGCCTGTTCCAATGTTACGGGCTATTTCCCTCCCTACCATGAACTGGCAAGGATAATGCATGAGCATAATGGTTACTGCTTTGTCGACTTTGCAGCTTCTGCTCCTTATGTTGACATAGATATGCATCCTGCAAACAGGATGGAGCAGCTTGATGCAATATTTTTCTCACCTCATAAATTTCTCGGAGGACCAGGCAGCGCAGGTGTGCTTATCTTCTCAAAGGAACTTTACAGAAATGAAATACCCGACACTCCCGGCGGAGGCACAGTGAAATGGACAAACAGGTGGGGAGGATACAGCTATATCAGTGATATTGAAGTAAAAGAAGACGGAGGTACTCCCGGATTTCTCCAGGGAATAAAGGCTGCCCTGGCTGTACAGCTCAAGGAAAAGATGGGTACACAGAAGATGAGGAAGAGAGAACAGGAATTGCTTGAAGCCGCATTTTCCGGGCTCTCAAAAATAAAAACCCTGCATATACTGGCCGGAAATATTACTGACAGGCTGGGTGTTATATCCTTCTATATCGATAATATCCACCACAATCTTGTCACCCGGCTGCTTAATGACAGGTATGGCATTCAGGTAAGAGGCGGCTGTTCCTGCGCAGGCACTTACGGACATTTTCTCCTTGATGTCGATGTCAGGCTGTCGAAAGAAATAACTGACAGGATTGATGCCGGTGACCTTTCAATGAAACCCGGCTGGATAAGGCTGTCTCTTCACCCTTCAATGACAAATGACGAGCTACAGGAAATTTTAAAGGCTATTGCTGAAATTGCTGACAATGCTGCTGAATGGGCAAAGGATTATATTTACGACAGGCATACCAATGAATTTAATTACAGGAACAATAACTTTTTGGGTGCAGAGAATAATCCTGAGTCCTGGTTTGAAATTTCCTGAAGCTTTAATTGCCGTTGCCATTCAAAAATATAATCATGCCAGTGCCCCGGCAAGCTTCTTCCCTACCCTCTTTTTATGAAGATATTCTGATGAAGCCAAAGCGGCAATTGTGCCATCGCTTACAGCAGTTGTTATCTGGCGGAAGCGTTTTACCCTGCTGTCACCGGCAGCATATACGCCGTCAACACTGGTTGACAAGTCATCAGCTACAGTTATCTCGCCCCACTTATTGGTCTCAATACTGCCCTTAATAAATTCAGTATTAGGAATATAACCAATGAAAATAAACGCTCCCTCTGTTATAAAATTCTCTGTCGAACCTGTCCTGAGATTTTTTATATCAACACTTTCAAGCTTTTCTGTGCCATAAAAGGCTGTTATCACTGACTCCATCCTGAAACTGATCTTCGGATTGGCTGCAGCTTCGTCAACAGCATGCTGAAATGCCTGGAAATGATCAAACTGATGTATAATTGTCACCCTCGATGCATATTTCGTAAGAGACACTGCTTCCTCAAGTGCTGAATTTCCGCCTCCCACAACAACAATCTCCTTGCCGGTAAAGAAATCGCCGTCACAGGTTGCACAGTATGAAATCCCCCTTCCCTTCAGCTCATCTTCACCCGGAACTCCAAGAGTCCTTGACCTGCCACCGGGAGAAAGTATAAGAGCATCAGAGGTGTATTTCCTGCCATCTGTTGTGCTGACTTCCTTAACTTCACCTTCCAGGTTTACAGAAGCTATAGCAATGTTTGTTTTTATTTCACATCCAAAGGTTTTTGCCTGCTTCTTCATGATATTCGACAACTGGTAACCGCTGATATTCTCAACACCCGGGTAATTCGCAATTTCATGAGTGAGTATCATCTGGCCTCCTGCAGTCCCTTCACTTAAAATAAGAGTTCTTAATCTGGCCCGCGACAGGTAAATACCTGCTGTAAGTCCTGCAGGACCAGCCCCGATGATAATCACATCATAATGATTACTATTGTTCATGATCATGCATTTACAGGAACACCGAACTCCCTGTTAAGTATTGCAGTTACCTGGTCCCTGGTCTGTATACTTGAGGTTGCCTTGGCTACCTTGCCATTCTTGTAGTAGATTGTGAAAGGAATTCCCATGAAACCCCTCACTTCCTGAAGAGACCTGATAATATGTGATTCGGGATTATCAAATTCCATATCATAGAATTTAACATGAGAATACTCTTCTTCCAGTTCTTCGGCAATTCCGTAGACAGGAATACACATCGGCCCCATGCGGCCGCAGATTACCATTACATTTTCATTTTCACCGATAACTTTCTGCAGTTCTGCTGCAGTTTCCAGATGTTTGAGATTTGTGTATAACATAGTTTTTAAATTTTTAAATTTTTTGTGATGCAAAAATACCCTGCTCCAGCCAGTCTTAAACGGGAAACACGGAGAAGTATGCCAACTTCAGGCTTGATTGTGGTCAGTTTTTTTATTGATTTAGATTAAATTTGCCTGTTCAATATAATTAAGGTTATGAAGACCATTCTTGAAAATGAAAAGGAATTTATCTGTGACATAAAGGCTCCATGCTTTCAGATGCTTACTCCTGAAGAGATAAAAATTGTGAGCGGGAGCAAAACCCAGGTGCTGTTCAGGAAAGATGACCACATTACCAAGCAGGGTGCATTCGCTTCCTATGTTCTTTTCATGGTAAACGGTTATGCCCGGCAATACCTCGAAGCCGAAGGCACAAGGAATTTCAACCTCAGAATAATAAAACCCGGTGAATTTGTCGGTCTGTCATCTGTATTCAACGGAAATACTTTTGAGTATTCTTCCGTTGCAATAACAGAATGCCAGGCTTACCTGATTGAAAAAAAGGCAATGGCAGATGTTGCAAAACAAAATGGTCCATTCGGGTTCAATATAATTAAAAGGTATTGTGAGCTTAACAACAACCTGCTGTCAACCATCCGTACACTGATGTACAAACAGATGAATGGAAGAATGGCGGATACCTTATTATATATAGACAGCTTCAGGAAAGAAAAACCAGATATCTTTCAGCTTCTTTCAAGGAAAGACCTGGCAGAATTTGCAGGTATTTCCACCGAAAGTACCGTGAAACTGCTAAAAAGCTTTGAAAAGGATTCAATCATACAGCTGTCCGACAAGGATATTATTATCCTTAACCTTACAAAGCTTGAAGACATTAGCAGGATGGGATGACATCCTGAAGCCGGATCATGATCATGAATTTTATTGATGCAGATCAATTAAATACAGGACATCATCCAAACACTAATTCTTTCCGGTTGTTATACAGTTAGTATCTTTGCACCCAAAATTAAACAGCTATGGCAGACAAGTTAAGCATCACCACAAAATGGCTCGAGAACATGTCATTTGAAACCGAAGTCAACGGTCATAAGATAATTATTGACGCTGCTTCTGAAGCAGGAGGTGAAAACAGGGGCCCCCGTCCAAAGCCACTTATGCTGTCTGCTCTTGGCGGCTGTACGGGCATGGATGTGATTTCAATTCTCAGGAAAATGAAAGTCGAACCTGAGGACTTCAGGGTAATTGTTGAGGGCGATGTCACTGACGAACATCCGAAACACTTCTTCAAAATGCATGTGAT
>CAZEYY010000063.1:0-7230 GCA_964516485.1 uncultured Rikenellaceae bacterium | reverse complement strand
TTGAGGGCGATGTCACTGACGAACATCCGAAACACTTCTTCAAAATGCATGTGATTTACCAGTTCACGGGAAAAAACCTCCCAATGGACAAGCTTCAGAAAGCTGTTTCACTTTCGGAAGAGAAGTACTGCGGAGTCAGCGCCACATTAAGGAAGGCCCTGGAATTAACATCGGAGATAAAAATTATAGAAAGCTGAATAAATGAACGGCGAAACATTTGCACACCTGTACAATAATACTGACAGACAGATACTTAAAACAGCGGAAGACACCCTTGATCCCAGGACTGACCGTGTTGACGAGATAGTCAAGTACGCCAGGGGAGCAGGGATAAAGCACATAGGCATTGCCCACTGCACTGCATTCATGAAGGAGGCTGATGCTCTTGAAAAGATATTTAAGGATAACGGACTGAAGGTTGATAAGGTACACTGCAAATACGGGAAAGTACCTTTTAATGAACTTGTTGAAGGCTACAAAGGGGTATCATGCAATCCTGCCGGCCAGGCTAAGTACCTGGAAGAAAAAGGAACTGAACTCAACGTGATGATGGGACTGTGCCTCGGTCATGACATGATCTTCAATGCAAAATCAAAGGCACCTGTAACACCGCTTGTTGTAAAAGACAGGAAGCTCCTCCATCATACAGTTGATCTCCTGAGGGAGCAGGCTGCGGGTTAAGCCTGAGCCTGTAATCACCTGTTTTTACGATGATCACACAGACTTGTGAAAAATTATCAAAATTTCTTTCAAGAGTTTCTTCTTTAAGAAAATAATATTACTTTTACCCTAAATCGTGTTACCATGGCAGTCACGCGTTTCAGTGTAAGTCTTGAAAAGGAGCTTCTGGAAGAACTTGACAGTTTTGCAGAAAGCAATGGTTTTGCAAACCGTTCACAGGCACTGAGGCATCTGATAGAAAAGAACATTGTCGAGGAAAAGTGGCAATGCAACAATGTCGTTGCCGGAGCTATTGTGATGATCTATGACCATCATAAAAAAGATATCGACTCCAAATCGAATGACATCCAACACGATTACTTCGATGTAATCCTTTCATCCCAGCACTACCACCTCAGTCATGAAATATGCCTCGAGATCATTGCTGTCAGGGGTCAGGCCAGCAGGCTTACGGAATTATCTGAGAAGCTGATAGGGATCAAGGGAATTAAACACGGAAAACTTGTAATGAGCAAAAGCAGTTAAATTTTTTTTACAATACCAGTAATACTTTTTTAATATTTCGTAATACTATGATAATGAAATTCAAACATCTGACTGTATTCATCCTGGCCCTTGTTTCAATTAACGGATTTTCACAGGAGAATATCCATTCAGCATTAACAGACACTGTCAGTCTTGATGAAGTAGTTGTAACGGGGACAACGGTAAAAGTCAACAGGTTCAATGTACCTATGGCCGTATCGGTCGTGAACAATCTCAGGATAGCTGAAAGTGTCGAAAGCAATATTCTGCCAATCCTGAACGGAAAGATACCCGGGCTGTTCGTAACTGAACGTGGTATAATGGGTTTTGGTGTTGCAGGAAATGCAGCAGGACAGATCTCAATACGCGGTATAGGAGGCAGTCCCACAACACGGGTTTTAATGCTTATTGACGGCCATCCTCAGTTCATGGGAATATTTGGTCATCCTCTTGCCGATTCATATGTGGCTTCGGATGTAGAAAGAGTTGAAGTCATAAGAGGCCCTGCTTCAATACTCTACGGAACAAATGCCATGGGAGGCGTGGTGAACATCATCACAAAAAAGCAGCAGAAAGAGGGTTTCAGCGCCAACGGGCATTTAATGTATGGCTCATACAACACTCAGAAATACATGGCCTCAGGTGGTTACAGAAAAAAGAACCTCAGCATCTTTGCTTCAGTCAACCATGACAGGACTGACGGACACAGGAAGAATTCCGAATTCAGCATTACTAATGGCTACATCAAGGCCGGCTGGAATGTAAGTGAACATTTCAAAGCCTCAACTGACCTCGGGATTGCAGGATTCAAAGCAACTGATCCCGGACCTGACACTCTTGGCGCTGTTCATGGCAACACTCTTGATATTGTCAGAGGCTACTGGTCACTTACCGCTGACAATACCTTTGAATCAGTCTCAGGGACAGTGAAGCTGTTTTATAACTTTGGCGAACATAAAATCACTGACGGCTTCCATTCAAATGATGCAAACTACGGAGTTAATATCTATGAAGCTTTCAGGCTTTTTAGCGGAAACACGCTGACTACAGGAATCGATTACATGAAATACGGAGGTATTGCCGAGAATGAGCTGGCAATGGGAGGCAGAGGAATGATCTTCAAGGATACTGCTCTGTACGATGCAGGAGTATACACTTTTATACAACAGAGGGTTGCTGACAGGCTTACCCTGAATGCAGGCATACGTTACCAGGATCATGAAGTTTACGGTGGAGAATGGATACCATCAGGCGGATTTGCTCTTAACCTGTCACCTGTCACAACATGGAAAGTATCAGTCGGAAAAGGCTTCCGCAGCCCGACACTGCAGGAGCTATATATCTGGAACCATAATCCGAATCTAAGTCCGGAGAGGATAATGAGCTATGAAACAGGTATTAGTCATTCATTTTTCAATTCAAAGCTGAAAACCGAGCTCACAGGATTTATAGTTAAAGGCGACAATCTCATAATTACAGTACCCCTACAGGGCTTGCAGAATGCAGGAGAAATATTGAACAAGGGCATTGAACTTTCAGTTAATTCCAGACCATCAGAATCTCTTGATCTCGATCTGACATATTCATATATCGACATGAAAACACCTGTTTATGGCACGCCAAAACATCATTTATACCTTGGTGGAAGCTACCTGCTGAAAAAATTCCTGTTCACTGCCAATATTCAGTATATCAACGATCTGGATTCAGATGCTTCAACAAAAACCAGTCTTGAGACCTATACCCTTCTTAATGGAAGGGTAAGCTGGAAGGCAACAAAGTTTGCAGATATTTTCCTGAGCGCAGAAAACCTGTTAAATACTGAATACGAAACAATTAAATATTATTCGATGCCGGGGATTACTATCTTTGGAGGAATCAAAATAAAGCTGTAGCAAAACCCTGATAAAACAACATCAATGAAATACTTTCCCCTGTTCATCTTACTCTGCCTTGTGAGTGTTGCCTCATCAGCAAGTCCTCTGCATTCAAAATTAAATCACAGTGTAATAATAGAAACGGACTGTGACAACAGTGATCTGAGGGCAATTGCAATATTGCTCAATCATAACAGAGTAAGGGTGACTGCAATAGTCGTGTCGGGAGATAAAATAAAACCGGACAGGGGAATACAAAAGATAAGAAAGCTCTTATCTGTTTTCAATGCAGATACAATTCCGGTGTTTCAGGCAGAGGATAAGAGAGACACTGACAAACTATTAAACCTAACCACGCAGGAGAAGGAAAAGTTATCGGTTATCTCACTGGGTTCAGGTGAGATATCAGAGCTGATAAGGCACAATGAGTCTTTTGCCTCGGGGATAGAAGACTTTATACATAGCGTTGAAAACAAGAGCCCTTACCTGGCTGGTAAGGTAAACGAAAGAAGCTTTATTACTGAGGCCGGGATTCATTATGATATGATAACAAATCTGTATCCGGGTAATCACCTGATGGACAATGTATTTATTGAATTATACAGAAAACAGGTGACAGCTCTTGCAAAAGCTTTCCTTATGATTTCACCAGAAGCCGGAGAAGAGGAAATAAAGCCAGAGGAACTCACAGCCCTGTATCTAGTTAATCCGGAATTATTCAGCATGGCACTGTATGACGGAATAAGGAAGACCAGCATAGTAACGGTGTATGATGAGCAAACGATAAAGGATCTTTTATCAGACATGATAACAGGCAGATATAAGTCAGGGCACTTTGTTGCGCTCTATGGATTTCCTGTAAATCCGGAATTATACACCTACGATATCAGGATGATAATGGACCAGGCTCTAAAAAATTATGGATTGGATGAATGGAAGGCCTGTGTAATGACAGACGAGTTTCATGGTCACCTTGGTGTATATTCGATTGTTGGAGCGAAGATGGGGATCAGGGCGAGGGAATACTTTGGAATCGGCACGGACCTGCTGAGCATAATAAGCTATGCAGGATCGGTGACTCCCTTCAGCTGCATGAATGATGGTTTGCAGGTCAGCACTGGTGCTACCCTGGGGCAGGGGACGATTAAGCTTGCAGCAGAATCAGTTACAAAGCCGCAGGCTGTTTTCACATACAATGGAAAGAGTATAATTTTAAGGTTAAAGCCTGAGTATGTGAATCAGCTCAGGGCCGTTATTGAAAAGGGAGTTAAGGACTATGGGCTCGATGATGAAGGTTACTGGAATCTGGTAAGGCAGACCTCTATCAGGTTTTGGCTGGAGTGGGACCGTAATGAGATCTTTGAGCTACAGGAATTGAGCAGCGAATCAATAAAATTCTGATCCGGAAAAGGAAGCAGGTACAGAGTATTTGTGTTCATCAAACATTTAACATTTTCTTAAGAATTATTGACAGTCAATAATTTTGAAAAAGCATTTTCCCGGTGTAATTTTGAATATTCCTAAATAGGAATGATTCCTATCGGAGAATTTTCGCTTTTAGGAATATTCCTGTTTGAGAATAAACCTTATCTGAGAATAATTAAACTCACACCATGGCAAACTACGAAATCGTAAAAATGCTCGTCAGCCACGGACTCAAGGTTACCCCACAAAGACTGGCTATACTTGAAGTCCTGATGAACCTTGAAAATCACCCCGATGCTGATACCATTATCAGACACATACGCATTAACCTGCCAAATACATCAGCCGGTACTGTATATAAGATCCTTGATACTTTCACCGAAAAAGGATTGATCAACCAGGTAAAAACCGAAAACGATGTCATCAGGTATGATGCCATTCCGGAAAAACATCACCACCTCTATTCTCCGGAATCAGAAAGACTTGAAGATTACCATGACGACAAACTCTTTGAACTGATTGACAAATACCTGAAGAAAAACAATATACCGGGCTTCGAAGTCAAGGACATCAGAATCCAGCTGATCGGTACTTTCAGGGAAAATAAGAATCAACCAAAATAATCAAAAAGACCTTTATACCACTTGACACTCAAACACTAACCAAGCATAACTACTTAATAATCTAAAACTTACAACTATGGGACAAAAAGGAAGATCAATCGTGAAAATGGATGTCGACAAACTCATCAAGTTACTGAACAAAGCCCTTGCTGACGAATGGCTGGCTTACTACCAGTACTGGATAGGTGCAAAAGTCGTCAAAGGACCAATGAAGGATGCAGTTATCTCAGAACTCAACCTGCATGCGACAGAAGAACTCGGTCATGCTGAACTCCTTGCAACAAGAATAATTCAGCTTGGCGGCACGCCGGTTCTTTCTCCCGACGAGTGGCCAAAGCTCAGCAACTGCGGATATGACAAACCAGGTGATCCTTATGTTGAAGCTGTTCTCGATCAGAATATCAAGGGTGAACAGTGCGCAATAAAGGTTTACAGCAACCTCCTCGACCTGACTCGTGAAGGGGACCCTGTTACATATAACATCGTACTGCAGATCCTCTCTGATGAGGTGGAACATGAGGAAGACCTGTCCTCACTTAAGGAAGACCTCGAACTTATGCTTGAGAATAAAAGATAATAAGCACTAAGTCTGTTTTTAGTAAAAATTTTTATAAAAATTATGAACCATGGAAGAAACAAAAGTAACACCCATGCCTCGCATTGGCGACAAAGCACCTGAATTCAAAGCAGTTACAACTCAGGGCAACATCAACTTCCCTGCTGACTATAAAGGCAGCTGGGTCATTCTATTCAGCCACCCTGCCGATTTCACTCCGGTATGTACCTCTGAATTCATGACTTTCGCAAGCATGGAAAACAGGTTTGAAGAAGCGGGTTGTAAACTTGTCGGCCTGTCTGTTGATGGTCTGTACAGCCATATCGCATGGCTCAGGACAATTAAGGAGAAAATTGAATACAAAGGAATGAAGGATGTTGAGGTTAAATTCCCTCTTATTGAAGACATAACAATGGAAGTTGCCCATCTGTATGGCATGCTTCAGCCCGGAGAAAGCTCAACAAAAGCTGTCAGGGCAGTATTCTTCATTGATCCCAAAGGTATCATAAGGGCAATTATTTACTACCCGCTCAGCATGGGCCGTAACTTTGAGGAACTCTACAGGGCTCTCATTGCTATGAAAACAGCTGATGAATTTTCTATTGCAACTCCGGCTGACTGGCAGCCCGGCGATGATGTAATTGTTCCTACCGCAGGCTCATGCGGTGTTGCTAAGGAAAGGATGGAGAATAAAGCTGAAATGACATGCTATGACTGGTTCTTCTGTACCAGGAAACTTGACAAGGAGAAAGTTCTTAAAGCTGTCTTGAAAAAATAGTTAAAAAACAATAAATTGATAAAAAGCGACTCATGAAGCCGCTTTTTATCTTTTATAATGTTGGTAATAAGTCATTATTCATTATATATTTGAACCAGGGTTTCAGATTATCCTATGCCATTTCATGAAGAATAAGGAAATCAACAGGTTCAGATGTATAATTCTCCTGACTCTTTTCACAGGATTCTTCTGCAGTAATCTGTTTTTCAGGCATAGTCACATAGTCGACGGCAATATAATTGTACATTCCCACCCGTTCAAGGCCGGTAATGACGGTAAACCACTTCATTCTCACAACAACAACAGCTACATACTGATTCATATTCTGAATGATTTTGTTGTTCTCCCATCATTGCCGGCAGCCCTGGCCCCCTTGTACATTTTGTTCTTCCGTAAAGCGGAAACATCTGAATACCGTTCAATCCATCCTGAAAAAACTTATCTCCTGTTTAAAAAAAGGGGACCTCCCTCTCAGTTGCTCTGTACCGCAGCATAACCGGACTGCTCAGAAAGAACTATCCGGATAAGGAACTCACGGATTTTCTTTCAGAGCATTTTCATTATGTACAGATATTTCTTCCTAATTGTTCTTGTTATTATTACATCCTGTAAGGATCAGCAGGTAAATGACACAGGCCGCCGCCCCACGGAACAGGGATACCAGAACAGGGAACAAAACAGAAAAAGACACAGGGGAAAACGGGCAGCTGCCAGGGCGGCCGCCACGCCGAGCGCCACGCTCAGCCCGATCATGGTCGGCAGCCG
>CAZEYY010000062.1:10119-21563 GCA_964516485.1 uncultured Rikenellaceae bacterium | reverse complement strand
CATGGTCAGTTCCCTCACTTGATGATATTGTATCAAATGTAACACCTGATACAATGATGGTGTCAGCGTTTGATCTACAGCCCGGAATGAACCTGGAATTTTTATATTCAGTAAATGGTACTGATAAGGGACTTGCTACCTGGGAAATACTGACTGATGTATACAATAATAAATATGTATATTGTTCAGAATCAAAATCGTATGCGTATTTTGTAAATGACGGGATTATGTTTTATTTCACCGCATTCTATGGAAACCAGAACTCTCTGCTGTTTAGTTTCTACCAGACCTTCTATAAAATCTTTCTGGGACATTATCCTGAGATAGAGATAAGTGACAGTTATCCTCTCAATATAATAAAGAGCTCTTCGGCTGCGTTGTGGTTACATGATTTTGTTGCTCCATTCTACCGGTTTATTGAAATTAAATACAATAACAGAACCGCATGGTCCGATGCTGCCATAAAACCAGATAACCTTAAAATGGATGTTACGATAGACAGTAAGCTATTCGGAAAAAGTAAGCAGTCAGGTAAAGGCAGTATACTTGTTGAGAAAGGCATGATAAAAGAGTTTGCACTCGAATTTGCTGGGAAAAATATATGGGCAAAAAATTCAAATATTTAGCACTGATTCTGATTGTGTTCAGTCAGAATCTGAAGTCGCAGGACAACATTGACTTTCAGAAGACAGATTCAATCACCTACAACTTTTATCTGAAAGGCATGTGGAATGACCTTCAGGAAGCAGGAAATGAAGCTATCGGGAAGGGCCTTGATTATAAGTTTCTTCGTCAGCGTCTTGGATATGCATACTTTGCTGAGGGCGATTATGTAAGGGCCTCGAAGCATTTGCAGAAAGCTTATGACTTTGACAGTTATGATCCGTTTACCCTGTCATATCTATATTATTCAAACCTTTACCTTGGGAAACCTGAGGTGGCGGGGCTATATGCCTCACATTTAACGCCTTCATCACAAGTATATTACAAGATAGAACCTGTTAAGGCTGTTGAGAATATAGATTTTGAATTCAGTTTCAAGATCCCTTCAACCCGGCTCAGATCAAATCCCTGGTATTATCGTCTGGGACTGGGATCGAGGCCATTTGCAAGGCTGGGGATTTACCAGAGTATCTCTGCCTTCTCCCAGAACATTTCAGTGAGGTACCCTACACTTTACGATCGTTTCAGTACAAGACAGTATGAGTATTATCTGATAGCCAGGTATGCACTTTCACGGAACCTTACTTTGCAGGGAGCATATCATCTGATGTATACAGACTATTCTTCATCAGGCTTTTATACAAATATTGCGTACGCAGGAGCTGTCGCTGATTTTAATCTGCTTAGAATACAGGCTGATGTATCTTTTACAGGCAATACACTTGGAACCTTCCGACAGGCAGGAATTAGAGCCGGATTAAGATTTCCCGGAATTCAGAATTTCGTTCTTAACGGAGGTACGGCCATCGTGAACAATAACGGATCAGATGAAATTATCTGGAATGCCGGCGCAGGAATAAAACTAAGCAGGAAGATATACGCAGAAGGAGGCATTACCAGCGGTAATATGAACTATTACAATGATTATGATGCACTTTATGTATATAATTCAATTGATCCGGTATCATTAAAAACCGGAATAACAATTAACATTCTGACAGAAGATAATCTGACATTCTGGATTTATACAGGATCGGAAAGCAAGAAATATTTTGAGAATGAAATCTATAAGTATAACCAATTCACATTCCTGGGAGGATTAAGATGGCGGCACTAAAAACTATCTCAATCAGTGTATTGATGACAATAATCATGCTGAACCTGGAAGCCCAGGATAACAGCAGGATTAATGAGGCTTTTGCAAAAAGCTTTAAGGCAGAACAGAATGGAAGCTATGCAGATGGCGCTTATGAACTGAAGCAGGTTTACAGGGAGGACAGTTATCCGGTAAATGTTCGCCTTGGCTGGCTGCTCTTCCTTTCGAAACAGTATACTGAATCGGTAAAGTATTACGACAGGGCCATCAGCCTGAAGCCTTACGGGATTGAAGCAAGGTTCGGCATGATAAAGGCATGCAATGCCCTTGAAAGCTGGGATAAGGTGAAAGAACAATATGAAGCCATACTCCGGATCGACAGTCAGAACACTACTGCCCTTTACTGGCTCGGAGTGCTTTTGTATAACAGGAAAGAATATGACCAGGCAGCAAAATATTTCGAGAAGATCGTAAATCTTTATCCGATGGATTATGGTTCAGTGATTATGCTGGCATGGTCGAAACTGTACATGGGGAAAAAAGTGGATGCCAAAGTTTTGTTTGATCATGCACTGCTCCTGTCTCCGGGAGACCAGTCAGCTATTTCAGGTCTTAATCAGCTTAAGTAATTAAAGTACAGACGCAAATAATTAAACTGCAATGAAACCGGTAAAGCGCAGAATGCCTGCATCAGTGATCTATTTTTTCCTGTGGCTGATATTCTTTATAACACCGGTTATTACAAATAATTACAGTGTAAAAGGAGGTTTCCGAAGCATTTTATATGACTGGTTAAGCCTGATACCTTTCATGCTCATTTTCCTGTTAAACAACTTTGTCCTGCTGAAGCAGTTCCTGTTCAGAAGCAGGGTATGGATTTATACTGCTTCCCTGCTTGCAGCAGCACTGATTATTTCACTGACTTTTCAGAAGCTGAATCCTGTAATCCATAAGAATGATCCGGATATGATTGAGGCAAGATTGTTACAGGATCCACAGTACGGACGTGAAGAAATGAGGCCCGGAATAAATGGTGAATTACCTTCAGCTTCACAGGCAGCACCTGAGATTTTCAGATCGGATGACAATAACTTCAAAAATAAAGGAAGGGCAAATCTGACACAGGAAAATTCAGTTATAGTCCTGATAAACACACTTGTAATATCATTGCTTGTTGCAGGTTTCAATACAGCAATTGCAGTTACAAACCGTTGGTCAGATGAAGAACAGGCAAGGAAAGAGATTGAGAAAGAACATGTTGAATCAAAGCTTGCCTTTCTCCAAAACCAGGTCAATCCGCATTTTCTGATGAACACCCTTAATAATATACATTCACTCATTGATATGGATCAGCAACTGGCACGTGATGCCGTTATTAAGCTTTCCTCAATGATGCGGTACCTTCTTTATGAATCAGGCAGGGGAACTACAACTCTTGCGAAAGAGATTGATTTCCTTAAGAGTTATCTGGAGCTGATGCAGATGAGGGTTGATAAATCAGTGAGTGTTGAGCTTAGTGTGCCTGAACAGTTCAATAATGTTACTCTTCCTCCGCTTCTTTTTATTTCGTTTATCGAAAATGCATTCAAGCATGGAATAAGTTACCGCGAGCAATCATCACTGAGATTTGTACTTGAACAGCATACCGGCAGTATTGAATTTCTTTCTGAGAATTCAATACCGGCATTTCATTCAGAACGGCCGGCTGATTACCAGGGAGGTTTCGGACTGGAGAATATAAAGAAACGCCTTGAGATGCTGTATGGCGACAGGCACAGCATAAGCATTGAGAATACAGGCAGCAGGTTTATTGTAAAATTAATTATACCGACATGAAAATCAGATGTCTGGCAGTTGATGACGAACCTCTGGCGCTTGAACAGATAGCAGCTTACATAAAAAGGACACCCTTTCTTGAGCTAAATGCCACATGCCGTTCTGGTTATGAGGCGATAGAGACATTATCGTCACAGAAAACAGATCTGATATTTGCCGATATAAACATGCCTGACCTTAACGGACTTGATTTTGTAAAATCGCTCAGGATCAAGCCTCTTGTAATTTTCACCACTGCTTTCAGTGAATATGCTATTGAAGGATTCAGGGTTGAAGCGCTCGATTACCTGCTAAAGCCAATTTCGTATAGTGATTTTCTGAAGTCAGCAAACAGGGCACTTGCAATTCTGGAAGCAGAGAGTAAAGCTCCCTTGCAGGATACGGAAGGAGAGGAGAGTCTCTTTGTAAAGATCGACTACAGGATTGTAAGGATCGCTGTCAGTGATATAATTTTTATTGAAGGAATGCGCGAATATGTCAGAATACATCTCGCAAACAGAAAACCTGTTATGTCGCTTATCCGGATGCATTCACTGGAGACGCAGCTTCCTGCCTCAAAGTTCATGAGAGTACACAGGTCATATATTGTAAACCTCGAAAAGATTTCAGCTTATGAACATTCCCGGATTGTTTTTGACGGGAATGTTTATGTTCCGGTAAGTGAACAATATAAGGAACATTTTACAGCTTATCTCTCTTCAAGAATCCTGGGCGGAGCTACCTCTGCTTAGTAAGAATCCTGTTTCGTTGAGCATTCAGGGCAATCCGTTGAATATATTTTTTTTCTGCATTTCCCCGGTCTATTTTTGAGCAGATATTACAAAAGTTTAATTCTAAAATGTAAGGAATATGAAACGGACAGCAACATTATTTTTAACAGGAGTAATTCTTCTCCTTTCAGGCTGTGAGAGTGATCCTTCGGCAGTCAGCACACAGGCATTAAAACAGGAACTTGATCAGAATGCATCTGCACTTAATGATGCGGTTGAAATAATAAGTTCAACTGCAGGTTTCAAAGTACTTACAGTAAGTGACGATTCAAAATCTGTCTCAGGTGATTCCATTTATGATGTTTATATTGGTCTTGACCAGGTGAAAGGTATTTATGAATACCATCCACTTCAAACAACTGACCATTTTGGTCTGTCGCTCATTAAATTCTTCACAAAGACTGCGGAAAACAATAATATGGTTGTGAAGCTTCCTTTGAAAAAAGTGGAACGTCCCAGATTGCTGAGATCGTACAGCGAAGCCGATACTGCCCTCACAAACAATTTCATGATTACAGTCTCGGAATACTATAATAACTATAACGGATATCATGATTATGATTACAAGCTTGCTTCAGAAGTTGCTATCGACGGTGCTGCAGCCGGAAACCTGAATATAAAGTCCTTTGTGAATCCGGAAACAGGAACTGACTACAATTCTGAATATGTTTTCACTGACGGATACAAGGCCAGATATAAATACCTTTCGGGTGACACAACAGTTTCGGGTTTCGGAATTCTTAAGGGTGACAATGTTTTGTATGAAGAAGAAAGGCTTACAATAAAAAATGATACTGCACGCTTCGGCAGAGAGCACCAGTATACACTGACAATAGGTAATTTTCAGATAATCAGGAAGTCAGGGCTTGTTGCACCTGCAATTTACCTGGATGGAATTTTACAGACAAATGCCACTGTTGAAGTCATCGACAGGGAGTCAGATCCGGAAGCAACAGTGTGCAAAAAACGTGATATACAAATAACTTTTGATGATGGCACAACAACAAAACTGTCAAGCCTTATCGGTGCATCAGTTGAAAATATTGAAGTGCTATTCGATTCACTTCACAGTGTATATTTTGCTGCCTATATTGTAGATTGGATAGCTTACGATATTTATTACGGCAGGTAGTGTTTATCAAAACAGAACAGGTTTTTTCATAGGTTAGTTTTTAGGGTTAGTTCTTAACTTCCGCATCATCTTAATAATGAATGCGGAAGTTTTTTTACATTTGACATGAGAATTAGTTTCCGTTGAGAATATGAATCTACGATGTCTTGCAATTGACGATGAGCCTCTTGCGCTTAAGCAGATAGAAGCTTATATCAGAAAGACTCCCTTCCTTGAACTTGTAAGGTTATGCAACAGCGCAATTGACGCTCTTGAATTCCTGTCCTCAGATAGTGCTGATCTGCTTTTTGTTGACATTAATATGCCCGATATGAACGGAATGGATTTTGTCAGGTCGCTGAGGGAAAGACCTGCAGTTATTTTCACAACAGCATACAGTGAATATGCTCTTGATGGTTTCAAGGTTGATGCAGTGGATTATCTGCTTAAACCCATCAGCTACAACGATTTTATCAGGGCTGTTAACAAAGCCAGGGTATTTGCAGAAAGCAGCAGGCAGAAGCCTGTTTTGGATGTATCGGGACCTGATCATCTTTTTGTTAAAGCTGATTATAAAATTGTCAGGATTGAACTTTCTTCCATAAAATATATTGAAAGCATGCATGAATATGTCCGGATTCATCTTTCAAATGATAAACCGGTAATGACACTTCTGACGCTGAAGGCAATAGAAGAGCAGTTGCCATCTGAAAGGTTCATACGGGTGCACCGGTCATATATAGTAAATAAGGAAAAAATAAGGGTTGTGGAAAGGAACCGTATCATTTTCGAAAATAATGTTGCTATACCTGTGAGCGATCAGTACAAAGATGCCTTTCAGGAATTTATTAACAGGAATTTCATAATCTGAACCTCATGTTTGTACATAATTGCAAGCATCTCATACAATAATAATAACGCTTAGTACAAATAAAGATATATCATTGATTTTAAATCATAAATGATTATATTTTTGTTTGGTCAATGAGAGTAGCAGATTCAACAGAATGGTTTTAGTTCTTTAAAAATATCCTTTTTCTGTTCCGGAGTTCCCGTTCCCTTTATCCCCATGCTCCGGAGCAAATTTTCCCCCTTCATTAAAAGTTTTCGCACAGTTAGAATAAACCTCCTGAAGGGGGTTCTTTTATTTTGAATATTCTGATTTTTCAATTTGTTATTTGAAGATAAAACATGCAAATTGCGTCTGCTTTGGAGAGAAGGCCAAAAAAGACTCTTCGACTCCCCTCCCTGGAGGGGCTGGGAGTGGATTAGGACAAGATTTGCAGACAAAGGACAAAAGACCAAGTATAAATATTTTAACATAAACTGATAATTATGAAAAGAGAAAATCTGGGCAGGCGTGACTTTCTGAAGAAGTCGTCTGCTGCTGCACTGGCATTTACGATTATTCCGCGCCATGTTTTGGGTGGAACAGGGTATCTCCCACCAAGTGACCAGCTTACAAAAGGAATTATTGGAGTTGGCGGTATGGGCAGGGGCCACATTGAGTATGAAGGTACCAGGGTGCTTGCAATGTGCGACGTTGATAAGACACACCTTGAGCAGGCAATCGCTCTTGCCGGAGGTAATGTGACCGGTTATCATGATTTCAGGGAACTTATCGCCAGACCTGACATTGATATTGTTCATATAGCCACACCTCCCCACTGGCATGGAATAATGGCAAAAACTGCTGCTGAGGCAGGTAAGGATATCTGGTGCGAAAAGCCGATGACACGTACTATAGGAGAAGGTATTAAGGTTGTTGATGCTGTGCAGAAGCACGGACGCATATTCCGACTGAATACCTGGTTCCGTTTCAAGGATCAGTTTTATGGATTGGGTACAACGGTAAAACCATTAAAAAAGCTTGTTGACAGCGGCGCATTGGGTTGGCCTCTTAAGGTAACTGTCAGTGGAATAACAGGTTATGACTGGAAGTTTTACTGGAGCGGTGAGCATAATCTGAAACCGGCTCCCGTACCAGCAGAGCTTGATTACGATTTCTGGCTCGGGCCTGCCCCATACAAACCATATAATCCGGAAAGGGTTCATTCAAAGTTCAGGGGATACTGGGATTATGACGGTGGAGGCCTTGGAGATATGGGACAGCATTACCTCGATCCAGTTCAGTATATGCTGGGAAAAGATGACACAAGTCCTGTCTCAGTTGAAATAGATGCTCCGCAGCAGCATTATGATGCAGTCGGTTCATGGAGGAGGATTACCTATACCTATGCTGATGGCTGCCAGATAATCCTTGACGGCGAAAACCGTGATAAGGATGCCGCTTATATTGAAGGTCCAAACGGTAAGGTTTACAAGGGATTCCGATCAACAATCCCGGATCTGGAGAAACTGATTAACTCACTTCCTGACCCGGAACCACAGATAGGAACTTTTTCAGAATCAGTAAGGACCCGTAAGAAATTTGCCCTCAATGAATCAAATGGCCACAGGTCATGTACAATTGTTAATATGGGTATTGTAGCGCTCAGATTGGGAAGAAATCTCAGATATGATCCTGTAAAACAGCAGTTTATTGATGACGAGGGAGCTAACAGGCTTATTAACCAGCCAATGCGCGGGCCCTGGAAGATCTGATTTTGAAATAGCTAGTTCTGAAATACTTAATAAAGCATGATATGAAAATCACAAAATATATACTTACAGCTCTGATGCTGTTAATAGTATCCACTGCATCCTTCAGCCAGGATAAGCGGACAATTGAAACAAAAGTGGCTGACCTGCTGGCACGTTTTCCGGCAAATGATCTTCAGCTGACAAACAGGCTGATGGACGACATGCTCTCAATGGGAGAACCAGGATGGAAACTTATATGCGATAAAATTGTTCCGGCTGGTACAGGTGATGATACTCCCCAGCGCTTTGGAATTGAAACAATGTCGCGATTCCTGTCTCAGAAGGGAAGGGAACAGGAAAGACTTAAATGGGAGGACCTTTGCCTCGCTTACGTTAAAAATTCGAATGATAATGGCGTAAAGGACTTCTTCATGAAACAGCTTCAGATTGCCGGAGGATCAAAATCAGCTGAGGCAATGAAGGTTTATCTTACAAACAAAGATTTATGTGAACCCGCTGCAGCTGTAATAGTTAAATCAGATCCTGTTCTTAGTCAGAGCATCTTTGCCGAAGCACTTAAAAATAAAGACCTGCCATGTGCTGCTACTCTTATGAACCATCTTGCAATTTCTGGTTCGGAGAAGGCTGTAAATGAATATGCTGCATGGGCTTCATCTGCCGATCAGGGTGTAAGGACTGCTGCATATAATGCTCTCGCTATGAGCGGAAACAAAATTGCTGAGCCTGTTCTGCTTGCAGCAGCAAAGGCAGCCTCATACAAGTGGGAACCAACTGCTGCAGTTGAAGCCTTGCTGAATTATGCAGATGCTGCAGCCGGAAAAGGTAATTTAAAAGGCTCTGATAAAATCACAAAGCTTGTAATGGCAAGCTGTGATGATCCATCAAATATTCATTACAAAACAAAAGCTCTTGAAATATATACAAGGTACCATGGTATTGCTGCAATGAAAATGCTTCAGAGAGCAGCTGCTCATCAGGACAAGAAATACAGGACTGCTGCAATGATGATCTCTCTGGAGATTCCAAACAAAGAGGCAATTAAGTCGTGGGTGGCATACTATCCGAAAGCCAATGCTGCCGCAAAACCAGAACTGATTTCATTCCTGGGAAAGAATGGTGATGCCTCTGCTATCCAGCTTGTTACATCGGCTCTTGAAGATCAGGACCCGCTTGTACGCAAAGAAGCTGCAGCTGCCATTGCAAAGCTAAACGGTAAGAAAGCTGTTCCTGCGCTTGCCTCTTATATTTCTAATTTCAGCGATATGGCTGATCAGGATGCCGGAAAAGCAGCGCTTATGACTGTCCTCGACAATTCAGGCGTCAGTGAGCTTCTTCCTGTCCTGAAGGATGGAAACAATGCTGCAAAAGCAACAGTAATTGACCTTATCGGATGGAATAGTGATAACAGGTATTTTTCACTTGTTTTGCAATATGTATCTGCCTCAGAACCAGGAGTTCGTATGTCAGCAATAAGGGCACTTAAAAACCTGGCTTCTCCCGAAAACCAGGAACAGATTATGACAGTGCTTAACAGGGAATCTGAACCTGTGGTGCTTGCTGAGCTTCAGGCTGCTCTTTCTGCTGCAGCTCTCAGGAACACTGATGCCGGAAAACGCTCAGAAGTTATCCTGAAAACAGCCGGTACAACAGGTTCAGCAGACTTCAGGAAGAAGATACTTCCTGTGCTTGCAAAAACAGGAGGTCGTGAAGCCCTTGAACTCGTTTCAGCAGACTTTAAAAACGGAAATAGTGAGATGAAGAGCATTGCTTTCAATTCTCTTATTAACTGGAATGATCATTCTGCATCTTCTTCGCTTTTTGATATAATTGCTTCCGGATCAGGAAATTATGTGGATCCGGCATTTGAAGGTTATGTAAGACAGATTCGCAATGCCCGTATTACTGATGATCAGAAGCTGCTTCTGCTGAGGAAAATTATGCCTTTTGCTGATACTCCTGACAAAAAGAAAAAGATTTTTGATGAAACAGGCAGAATAAAAACCTACCCTGCATTATTCTATGTCGGTACTTTCCTTGATGATCAGGCAGTTTCAGCGGATGCAGCACGGGCAGCAATGAATATTGCATTACCAGCCACAGGCAGTTCAGCAGGATTGTACGGCACGATTGTGAGGACTGTGCTTCAGAAAGCCGCAGTAAAGCTGAAAGGCGCTGAAAGTGATTATGAGAAGGAAATGATAAACAAATATCTGGCTTCCATGCCTGCCGATGAAGGTTTTGTTTCTATGTTTAACGGAAAAGACCTCAGCGGATGGCAGGGACTTGTTGAAAACCCGGTGACAAGGGCTAAGATGAAACCTGCAGTGCTTGCAAAAAAACAGCTTGAAGCCAATAAAAAGGTTCCGCTCAACTGGAGCGTAAAGGACGGAATGATATGTTTCTCCGGTAACGGCGACAACCTCTGCTCAATAAAGGAATATGTTGATTTTGAGATGTATGTCGACTGGAAGATATCAAAAGACGGTGACAGCGGTATCTATCTCCGCGGTACGCCACAGGTTCAGATATGGGATACCTCAAGAACAGATGTTGGCGCACAGGTAGGCAGCGGAGGATTATACAACAACCAGAAGAATCCTGCAAAACCTCTTAAAGTGGCTGATAATCCTATTGGTGAGTGGAATACCTTCAGGATAATCATGACAGGCGAGAAGGTATCAGTCTGGCTGAACGGAGAGCTTGTAGCTGATAATGTAACTCTGGAGAACTACTGGGACAGGAATATTCCTATTTTCCCGAAGGGCGCTATTGAACTGCAGGCACACGGAACAGATCTTGCATTCAGGGATATATATGTACGTGAGATAAGCGACAGTGAATACAACCTCACACCCGAGGAAAAGGCAGAAGGCTTTGTTACGCTTTTCAATGGTAAGAACCTGAATGGATGGACAGGTAACAAGAGCGGTTATGTTGTGGAAGATGGAAATATTATTGTGAAGCCGGGTGACGGCTCAGGAGGTAACCTCTACACGGAAAAGGAATATGCTGATTTCATATTCCGCTTCGAGTTTCAGCTGACTCCCGGAGCCAATAACGGTCTGGGTATAAGGGCTCCTCTAACAGGTGATGCTGCATATCAGGGGATGGAACTGCAGATACTTGATGATACTGCGCCTGTTTATGCAGAACTTCAGCCATATCAGTACCATGGTTCAGTTTATGGAGTTATTCCGGCAAAGAAGGGACATCAGAAACCGGTGGGTGAATGGAATTATGAGGAAGTTAGGGCTGTTGGATCAAGGATTACAATTACGCTTAACGGTACTGTAATTGTTGACGGTGACATCTCAGGACCAAGGGATAATGGCACAATGGACCATAAAGATCATCCCGGACTGAA
>CAZEYY010000062.1:0-10019 GCA_964516485.1 uncultured Rikenellaceae bacterium | reverse complement strand
TCTCAGGACCAAGGGATAATGGCACAATGGACCATAAAGATCATCCCGGACTGAAGAACACTACAGGCCACATCGGTTTCCTGGGACATGGCTCAGAACTGAAATTCAGGAATATAAGGATTAAAAACCTTTCAAAATAGTTAGAAAAATTAACCACTGAGAACACAGAGGAATACACAAAGTTCACAAAGAATAAAATAGCATGATAATTTTCTTTGTGTGCTCTGTGTAATCCGGAGCGACAGCGAAGGACTCAGTGTTCTTTGTGGTTAAAATATTTAAATAGTGTGTATTATTAATAATTCTATTCTGGTTGAAAATGAGAAAAAAATTCCCCTTTTACCTGATTTTGTTATTACTGTTTTCCTGCAAACAGGTATCTCCTCCTGAACCTTATGGTCCTGTACCTTCAGAAAGACAGCTTGCCTGGCATCAGATGGAGTATTACATGTTCGTGCATTTTACTGTTAATACTTTCACAGATAAAGAGTGGGGCTATGGTGATGAGAAGGAAACAATTTTTAACCCGACAGCCCTCGATTGCCGTCAATGGGCAAAGACTGCAAAGGATGCAGGTATGAAGGGCATCATAATCACTGCCAAGCACCATGATGGTTTTTGCCTGTGGCCTTCACAATACACAGAGCACTCGGTTAAGAACTCACCTTTCCGTGACGGAAAAGGTGATATTCTGAAAGAACTCAGGGCAGCATGTGATGAATATGGGCTGAAAATGGGTATTTATCTCTCCCCCTGGGACAGAAACAGCAGTGTTTATGCCACACCTGAATACCTGACATATTACAGGAAGCAGCTTAATGAACTGCTCACTCAGTATGGTGACATCTTTGAGGTCTGGTTCGATGGAGCAAACGGTGGTGACGGCTATTATGGAGGGAAAAGGGAAACCAGGAAGATTGACAATAAAACATATTATGACTGGCCAAATACTCATAAGATAGTCAGGGAGTTACAGCCTGAAGCTGTAATGTTCAGTGATGCAGGTCCTGATATCCGCTGGGTGGGAAATGAAAGCGGTATGGGCAGCCTGACAAACTGGTGCCTGCTTAACAGGGATCAGATGTATCCGGGAGGTGATTTTGCAAAAATTCTGGGTGAAGGACATGAAGACGGATCTTATTGGGTGCCTGCAGAGGTAGATGTATCAATACGTCCTGGGTGGTTCTATCACCAGACACAGGATTCTCTTGTTAGAACTCCTGAGAACCTGATGGATTTATATTATTCCTCAGTGGGCAGAAACAGCAACCTGCTTCTCAATATACCACCTGACCGCAGGGGCTTGCTTAATGAAAGAGATGTTGAGTCACTGCTTGCTTTCAGAGAGCTGAGGGAGAAAGAATTTTCTGCAGAACTGGCTAAGGGTAAGAAGATTACAGCATCCGACTGCAGGGGGAAAGGGTTTCATTCATCGAATATAAATGACGGCAATCCTCAAACATACTGGGCAACAGATGATGATAAGCTGACAGCTGATATTGTTATTGATCTTGGCGGAGCAACTGAGGTGAACAGGATTCTGATCCAGGAATATATTAAGCTTGGGCAGCGGATTCAGGAGTTTAGTGTAGAGGCACTTGTTGACGGCAAATGGCAGAAAGTAGTTGACGGAACAACAATCGGCTATAAGGTTATACGGAAATTCCCGGTTGTAACTGCAAGTAAAATACGCTTGAATTTCCTTAAATCGAAAGCGTGCCCGGTTATTTCAAATGTTGAGCTTTTCAGGGCTCCGGGAGCTTAAAGATTTTCTCGTAAAGAACAAAGGCGCAAAGAGGACAATTTTTCATCTTTGCGCCTTTGCTACTTAGCGGTTTAGCTACTTAGCGGTTTAGCAATTTAGCAACTTAGCAACTTAGCGATTTAGCGTCTTTGTGGCTTTGCGATAGACTATTACTTCTTGGGATGACCTACGGTCTGAGCCAGGATGATATACTGATTTGATTTCAATCCCATTTCGAGAGCCAGTTTTTCTTTTGGAATGGAGCCTCTTACAATGCATCCCAGTTCTGCAGATGCACAATACAGATAAACATTCTGTGCAATAAGCGCTGCATTCGCATAAGACATGAAGAGGTCAGAATCATCAATTTTCACACCCTCTCTTTTGCCAGCTTTGCCCATATCTGCAACGAAGACCAGGTTAAGGGCAGCATTATTGACATAGCCCTGGGTTCCTGTGGTTTTCCTGAGGTCTTTGTTGTTAATCATTTTAAGTGAATGAGATTCTGCAATGTAGAGGTAAAGCCCTGTTGGCAGAGCCACATACATGTCAATTTCCTGGTAGTTCATTGCCGAGGCAGCTGTTCTTTTTTTCTGATCCGTCCTGTTTATTCCCCAGGCAGCCCAGAGCAAATCAGACATCTGTTGCTTTGTAAGACCTTCATCAGTATATGAACGGAAAGACTGTCTTTCGTTAAGCGCCTGCATAAGGGGTTTTCCTCCCTTTCTGTCAGGTGCGGGGAGAGTTATATCCTGAGCTTTAAGAGTACCGGAAATTGATGCCAGTACAAGACAAAAAATCAATAACTTTTTCATATGAATACAGTTATGGTTTTACCTTTATTCTGTTTGTACAAATATATTCAATCAGCTTTACAATAAAAGTGTTCATATTGTTCATTTAATGTTATTTAACAAAAGAAAACCAAAATAGCACAAGCACCAGGGGGAAGGTATTTCAAACATCCTTCCGCCTTCCGCCATCCGCCTTCCGCCTTTTTTTCTATCTTAGCAGCACATACTGTAATTATGGTACTGAACTATATCTGGATCGCCTTTTTTCTGATAGGTTTTGCTGTTGCACTTTTTCAGTTGATTTTTGCAGGTAATACGCAGATATTCAATGAGCTGGTGAATGCTGTTTTTGCAAATGCAAAGACGGGATTTGAGATTTCTCTTGGACTGACAGGAGCTCTTACATTATGGATGGGCTTGTTGAAAGTAGGTGAGAAGGGTGGGGTTGTTGCAATACTTGGAAAACTCATCGGTCCTCTGTTCCAGAAGCTGTTTCCCGGTTTGCCCAAAGGTCATCCTGCATACGGGTCGATGATACTTAACATTTCGGCAAACATGCTTGGTCTTGACAATGCTGCCACTCCTATGGGACTGAAGGCAATGAAGGAGATGCATGAGGTCAATCCTGATAAGGAGAGTGCCTCAAATGCACAGATTATGTTTCTTGTGCTGAATGCAGCAGGCCTTACAATAATACCCGTGAGCATAATTGTATACCGGACACAGCTTGGTGCTGTAAACCCTGCCGACGTCTTTATCCCCCTGCTTATTTCAACCTTTGCCGCATCACTTACAGGGATGATCAGTGTCGCAATTGTTCAGAAAATAAATCTGTTCGACAGGGTGATTATGGCCTATCTGGGAGGCCTGCTGGCAATTGTAGCCGGAATAATTTTCTATTTCACCACGCTGCCAAAAGAGCAGATATCTTCGCTTTCAACCTTCGCGGCAAATTTCATACTTCTGTCAATAATTGTATTGTTTATTGTTTTGGCGATGGTGAAAAAGGTAAATGTTTATGATGCTTTCGTTGAGGGTGCAAAGGAAGGTTTCAATACTGCAATAAAGATAATTCCCTTCCTGGTTGCAATACTTGTTGCTATTGGGATATTCAGGGCATCAGGTGCAATGGATTATCTTGTTGCCGGGATTGCCGGATTTTTCAGATGGCTTGGCATTGACACTGAATTTACAGGCGCACTCCCGGTTGCGTTCATGAAGCCACTGAGCGGAAGCGGTGCAAGAGGACTTATGATTGATGCGATGACAACTCACGGCCCCGATTCTTTTATAGGCCGGCTTGCATGTACCCTGCAGGGAACCACTGACACAACATTCTATATAGTAGCTGTTTATTTTGGTTCAGTGGGCATAAAAAACACAAGGCACATGATAGGCTGCAGCCTGCTTGCTGATCTTGCAGGATTCACAACAGCAGTATTTATGGCTTACCTGTTTTTCAAATGAACAGAAGGGAAATAGCAGAGCAGATCTTTCTTGCAGGAGTAAAGAGCGTCCTGCCCGATGTCCTTGTCTCGGGGACTGTCAGACTTGTTGACAATGCACTTATATTCGATGAAGAAAAGATTGAGCTGAAGGAGGCAGGCAGGATCTTTGTTATAGGTGCAGGAAAAGCCAGTGCACTTATGGCTTCCGAGCTTGAAAGAACCCTTGGGAACAGGATCACAGAAGGCCATATAGTTGTTAAATACGGACATACAGCAGATCTGAAAATTATCAAAGTTACTGAAGCTGGTCATCCGGGTCCTGATGAAAACGGACTTACGGCAACAAGGGCTATCATGAAGATTGCCCGGAAAGCCGGAAAGGATGATCTTGTTATCTGCCTACTTTCAGGCGGAGGCTCCTCCCTTTTATGGGACTGCCCTGATGGTTTTACTCCTGAAGAGATCATTCAGGTGAATAAGCTTCTTGTAAACTCAGGTGCAACAATCCATGAGATCAATGCAGTCAGAAAACATCTGTCCGATGTTAAAGGAGGAAGGCTTGCACGACTTGTTCAGCCTGCACGGCTTGTCAGCCTTATGCTGTCAGATGTTATTGGTGATCGGCCTGATGTTATTGCTTCAGGGCCTACAATTCCTGATCCGACTACTTTTGTTGATGCAATCGAGGTTATCGATGGCTACGGCCTGAGAAAAAATCTTCCTGCAAAAGTGACAGAATACCTTTATGCCGGAGCAACAGGTAAAATGGAAGAATCACCAAAGCCTGATGATGAAATATTCAGGAATACTCATAATATTATTATAGGTTCCAACAGGATTGCCCTCGAAAATGCTGGGAAAAAAGCTAATGAGTATTACCTGAATGCCATAGTGACAAGTGATCAGCTTCAGGGCGATGTTGCAACTGTTTCAGAATTTCTGGTGGATACGGCGCTTAAACTCCGGAATGACGTAAATGAAACAAAACCGGTTTGTGTGCTTTTCGGAGGGGAAACCACGGTTAAAATGACAGGCAGGGGAGAAGGAGGAAGAAATCAGCACCTTGCAATGCTTTGCGCAAGGCTGCTTGAGGAAAAGCCCGGCATCACAATTCTTTGCGGAGGAACTGACGGATCAGATGGCCCGACAAGGGCTGCAGGGGCAGTTGTTGATTCAGATACAATTGTGTCTGCTTATCATAAAGATGTTGATATTCAGGAGTATATAGCTGAATTTAATTCGTATAATTTCTTCAGGAAAGTATCCGGACATATAATTACAGGACCCACAATGACCAATGTTATGGATATTGTTGTACTGATTGTTGATTAATAATGCTTTGATTATGAACAAGATCAGATTTGGAGGAAATTTAAAGGGCTTAACATTGCTGACCGGCTCCATGCTTCCTTTGCTGAATGGTTGTGGTACCAATAAGGAAGAAACAAAAAGACCTAACATCATTATGTTCATGGTTGATGATATGGGCTGGCAGGATACATCATTACCTTTCTGGAAGGAAACTACCCCCTTCAACCGCCGGTATAAAACTCCAAACATGGAAAGGCTGGCGAGCCAGGGAATGATGTTCTCCCATGCTTATGCCTGCAGTGTAAGTTCACCAACACGCGTAAGCCTTATGACAGGCATGAATGCTGCCAGGCATCGTGTTACAAACTGGACACTTGAAAGAAATGCGTCAGTTGACGGCAAGAGTGATATACTGTCCTATCCTGACTGGAATGTAAATGGTGTTCAGCCTTGTGACACAGTTCCACGTTCAGTTTATGCAACCCTTCTGCCTCAGGTTCTGAAAGATAACGGATATTTTACAATACATTGTGGCAAAGCCCATTACGGAGCAATTTCAACACCTTCATCCAATCCGCTTAACTGTGGCTTTGATGTTAATATTGCCGGTCATGCTGCAGGAGGCCTTGGAAGTTATCTTGGTACAGAAAATTTCGGCAACGCAGAGAAGGGAGTCCATACATTGCCCTGGGGAGTACCCGGACTTGAACAGTACCATGGAGACACAATCTTTGTTACAGAGGCACTTACCAGGGAGGCCATTAAAGCTGTCGATGCTTCCCGCAACACAGGAAAGCCTTTTTATCTGTACATGGCTCACTATGCCGTTCATATTCCCCTTTATGCCGATATGCGCTTTTACCAGAAATATATCGATGCCGGTCTGGGCGATTATGAAGCACGCTATGCTTCAATGATCGAAGGCATGGATAAGAGTCTGGGAGACCTTATGGACTACCTCGATAAGAACAACCTTGCAGATAATACTATAATACTCTTCATGTCGGATAATGGTGGTTTCAGTCTTCGTCCCAGGGAGGGAGAACTGCATACTCACAACAAACCACTTAACAGCGGCAAAGGCTCTGCTTACGAGGGCGGAATACGGGAGCCTATGATAGTTAAATGGCCCGGTAAGGTAAAGGCAGCAACAAAATGCAATGATTATCTTATTATTGAGGACTTCTATCCGACTATTCTTGAGATGGCTGGTGTTAAGGGCTATTCTACAGTACAGACAGTTGATGGAAAGAGCTTTGTGCCTATGCTTACTCAGTCAGGCACGTCTTCAGCAGGCCGTAAATTATTCTGGCATTTCCCAAATAACTGGGGACCGACAGGACCGGGAATCGGTGCCTCAAGCACAATCCGCGATGGGGACTGGAAACTTATCTATTTTTATGAGGATAAGCGTTATGAACTCTATAATATAAGCGACGATATCGGTGAACTTAATAACCTTGCAGCAGTCAATCCTGAAAAGGTACATGAGATGTCAAAAGACCTTGGAACTTATCTCAGGAGCATTGAGGCACAGCGCCCGGTTTACAAAGCAAGCGGTAAGAATGCGGAGTGGCCTGATGAAGCCGTTATGGCTCAGTAAATGCATTCTTTAGCAGCTTCTGCCATCAGCCTTATATTATCAACAGGAGTGTTAAAGAAATGGTCGGAGCAGGCACAGATATACCCTCCGTCATAACCGACTTTTTCAAATAATGTCTTTATAGTTTTACTAATAAGGTCCGGAGATCCGTCAGTCAATACATTGAACTGATCCACTCCCCCGATAAGTGAGATCCTCTTTCCGACTTTGGCCTTCAGCTCCCAGGGTTCCTGGTTTCCGCCAATGCTTACAGGAGCCAGTGTTTCAGAGCAATCAGCCCCGTTTGCAATAATATGTTCCTCAATCCCATAAGTACCGCCGCAGGTGTGATAGGTGATCTTAAAGCCAAGTTCGTGCAGCGCGTCATGCATTCTTTTATCGTATGGGAGGCAGAATTCCCTGTGCATATCAGGTGAAATAAGAGTTGAGGAAGCCGATCCTCCACCGGTTTCAATGAGATCGAATTTAGCACCCTTCATCGATTCAATGAACTGTAGCTTTTTTTGAAGAAGTATCTCCATAAGTTCATGCACCCATTCAGGGCTGGTCATAGCCCTTATTATCAGTTCATTGATGTCCATCAGACAGGCAGCATGTTGCCAGCATCCCGCCTGATCGCCCCATACAAAGCCCCTTACAATACCTTCATCACCAACCTCATTGTACACTTTTTCAAGAGGCTTGCGGTCGAGCATGGGCACAGGCATATATTTACTGATAAGATCAATATCCTCGTCCTTTTTGATAAGGTACTCAGTTATCCAGGTTGTTTTCCTGTTGCCAGCACTCTTGTATGTCAGCACTCCTCCGGGTGTAGTTATTGTATGATGATATATCCTGTTGTCGGGATGACTGTTAACTACAATGGCTTCATCTTTCCACTCCGGAGTTGAAAATTTTGCAAAATCAGCATCTACGAGCCAGAATTGTCCCATATCAGCGAAATACTGGATTGCAGCATCCATACCAACCAGCCTGAAGGCTTCAAGCGGTGTGATGCCTTTCATATAAGTATCCAGATGATATCCCTGCCACTGGTGCACGGTAACAGGAAGCCTGTCGGGTTTCTCACCGTTAATGGCGCACATCATTCTTTCTTTTGAATTCATGAAATTGAGATAAAATTGAATATTGATTATAAATGTATAAAAAATCAATTTAACCACAGAGACCACAGAGGAGATTCACAGAGTTCACAAAGAAATAATAATCATGATTTTACCTCTGTGTCCTTTGTGTGAACTTTGTGTCCTTTGTGGTTAAAATTAGTCCCATTACTTGAGCCTATTCCATTGCTGGAGCCAATTTGAACAGGTGTTTGTTACATACTTTTTTCCATGAGAAATATCAGTATTATAATAAGTTAATAAACTAAATTTGGTAACCGAATTTTAACAATCAGGGATATGTACAAAGTCTTTACCTTCTCTATCATGGCAATTATGTTAATGTCATGTGCCGGAACTCACGAAAATGTTAATGTAACTACAAGACAATCACCAGATACCACTGATATGACAAACAACTTTTATGACAATACCGAAACTGTAAACCTTCCTGTTAATGAGATAGTTATTGATGGTGAGATTTCAAATCCCGGCACAGCTGACCTTAAATCGCTGCCGGTACATTCAGTAATTGTAAAAGAGACTCTTCTCGACAGTACCGGTGGTGACAGGTTTGTGGGAGCATACAGGTACGATGGTTATTCATTATTTGACATTCTTAATGAGAGGATCATAGATAAGGCTAATAAAGAAGAGTTTGATCCGATAATAGACCTGTATGTTGAAGTAACAGGCAAAAAGGGGGAAAAGGTTGTTTTCAGCTGGGGCGAGATCTACTATCCGAATAACCTGCACAGGATTCTGATTGCCGGAAGTGTATCGCGGATAGTACCTTCCAAAACAAAGGAGCTGTGGCCACTGCCTGCAGTGTCTAAAATTGTGGCTGCAAATGATCTCGTTACTGAAAGGAATATATCCGCGCCGGTTAAAATAACTGTTAAGTCAGTCAGGAAATCCTTTAAGGTTGTAAAAGGCCTTTCTCCTATGTATTCAAAGAATATGACCTTGTTTGAAAACGGTAAAAAAATAGCCTCGATTTCTCCTTCGGATGAAGATGAAAATGTAACATTTTATACAATTTTCTACGGACACGGAAAAGGCATTCACAGCACCTCGCCATTCAGCGGGATATTGCTGAAAGAGGTGCTGGGTGATTATTATGTGAGCAACAGACAGAATCTCAGGGAAGGTATTATATGTATTAGTGGTGAGGATGGTTACAGGAGCGCACTGTCTTTTTCGGAACTCTTCAACAGGAACGACCAGCAGGAGTTCCTGCTTGTAACGACAGAATCCGGAGAGGATGGAGGCCTGTTCCGTATCTTTGCTGCAGCAGATTTCTTCTCCGACAGAGCGATCAAATCAGTTAAAGAGATACATTTGCTGAGATGAGAGCCTGAATGCCATGTTACTCCGTGATTACTCCGTGCAATTCTGTGTAACTCCGTGGTTAAATTATAGTAATTCGATAAAATAATGATAAACCTGGTACCTCTGAATGACCTGTTCACTATCTATCAGATGGCTGATATTAAGGCAATTCCATCAGAAATATATTCAGCAGATTTTTATTCTGTGACTAGCACTGGTGAGGAGATTTCGGTAGTGACGAACTGCAGAATGAAATTTCCAGGGCTTAAGGCAAATGAAGGATGGAAAGGCTTCAGAGTGGAAGGTGTGCTTGACTTCTCTCTTATTGGCATTATTAATACAATAACAAGTCCTCTGAAGGAGCATAAGATCTCAGTGTTCGTAATCTCAACCTGGAATACCGATTATGTCTTTGTTAAGGACGATTCATTCGATCAGGCAATTGAAGCACTGAAAAAATCCGGACTCGTGACAATTAAGGATTAGTGCTATAAAATTAGATCGCCTGCGTTTTAATTATAAATCACAGAGATAAGATGTTGTAATTCAATACTTAGTGAGCTTTGTGCCTTCCTTTGTGTCCTTTGTGGTTAATATCATATTTTATAAATCAATTGATTTTATATATTATGAGTGTCGGGAATGATAAATAAATTGATATATTATTAAAAATATATTGAT
>CAZEYY010000061.1:6867-21851 GCA_964516485.1 uncultured Rikenellaceae bacterium | reverse complement strand
TGTTTGTATTCAATGTTCTGTTCTTCCTGCGCGGCAGGCTGAATATATTAAGGATCCTTATCGCTCTTGTCATCCTCTGGGCCTTTGCCTTTGTGACAGGTCTCACACCATCAGTGCTAAGAGCAACGCTGATGTTTACTTTTATTCAGGCCGGGACACTGCTGAAACGCCGCTCCGATCCGGTAAACTCAGTCCTTGCTTCAGCATTTGTGCTCATTCTGATAAGGCCTTCCGTGATCTTTGATTCCGGATTTCTCCTGTCCTATTCTGCTGTCATATTTATAATAATATTTTACAGAGATCTTTATCTAAAACTGCAATTGAAAAACATCCTTACGGATAAGATCTGGCAATCGATTGCAGTCACCTTTACTGCTCAGGCCGGAACCCTTCCTTTTACAATTATGTTCTTTAACATGTTCTCAGTGTATTTCCTGCTTACAAACCTTATAATTGTGCCGCTTTCTTCACTGCTTATTATTATCGGCTGCCTGATACCTCTTTTTTATAAGATTAAGTTTCTTGCCATGCTTTGCGCCTGGGCAGCTGACAAGCTGGCCGCAATAACAATTTTATTGACAGAACAGGCGGCAGCTCTGCCCGGAGCTTTGATGGAAAACATAGGTCTTACACTTCCCGGGGCTTTGATTTCCGGAATAATAATTTCACTGCTGTTTGCAAGGTTTGTAAACGGAAAAACAATCAGTACGTCCGTAATTCTGCTGTTTATTCTGATTTTCAGCATATTCCGGACAGCTGAAAGGATACAGCTCAGGCAATCATCAGAACTTATAGTTTACAATACTCCGGGATTGGTTTCAGTAGGCATTAGAAACGGCAGCAGAATGAATTTTTACAGTTTCAGCGACACAATCCCTGAAACAGTAAGGCACCATGTTAATTCGGCAGGTCTGCATTTCAACAGGTTTGTTATGAGTTCAGTACCTGTACTCATCAGGTCAGACAATTACTGTATTCTGCTAAACAATAGAATAGACGAATCAATAATTTCAGAATTTGCACCGGATGCAGTAATCCTGACAGGCAGAAAGCCTGAAACCGAAAGTAAAATTATCACCGCCAGGCATGGTACAACCTTCATAATTTCACCGGAGGCATCTTCGGCTTACATCTCAAAAGGGCTTAAGGAAGTACAGAAGCAATCAAATCTTCATTATGTGGGCATCTCAGGGGCCTACACCTCAGATCTTTGAAGAGGCAAAAAAGTCGCTTAAAAGCTTATTATAAGCAAAGAAAGTAGTAATTTAGCATGTTTTTTTCAAATGAATCTTTATGAGGATAGTTATTGCAGGGGCAGGTGAAGTTGGAACACATCTGGCAAAGATGCTCTCAAATGAAAATCACGAAATAGTTCTTATTGATCCTGAGGAAGTAAGGCTTAAGCCTATTGACAGTTCACTTGACATCCTTACTCATGAAGGATCTGCCACCTCTGTAAGGCTTCTAAGGGACACTCTTGTGAAAAAGACTGATCTCTTTATTGCAGTAACTCATTCTGAGGACACAAATATTATCTCAGCCATAATGGCAAAGAGGTTTGGTGCAATTAAGACAATCGCCAGGATCGACAACCTCGATTTCTTTGAATCATCAACCCTTGACTTCTTCAAATCGATAGGCATTGATTCGCTTATCTACCCTGAACTTATTGCAGCCCGTGAAGTGCTGGGACTTCTGCATGAAACAGGTGCATCCGATTTTATGGAGTTCTGTAACGGGAAACTGATGATGTATGTTCAGAGGCTTCAGGAAAATGCGCCAATTATTAACAAAAGCCTGCAGGAAATTGCAGCAACAAACAGGACTGACAAATACAGGGCTGTTGCTATCAAGAGGGAAGGTAAGACAATTATACCCAGGGGCAATGAGCATTTCCAGCTTGGTGACACGGTATATGTGATCTCTTCACTTGAGGGTATGGATGAGATGATGAAAACCTCAGGCACGAGGAATTTTGAAGCCAAGAATGTCATGATACTGGGAGGTTCTAGGATTGGCAAGCACATAGCCATTCACATGCAGCGGTCATGTGAGGTTAAGCTAATTGATATTGACACAAAGAAATGTGAATCACTGTCTGAGATTCTTGACAACACACTGATAATCAACGGAGATGGCAGGAATGTTGATCTTCTTGAACAGGAAGGAATTTCCAAGATGGATGCCTTTGTTGCTGTAACAGGAAATTCGGAAACAAATATTCTTTCCTGTCTTCTTGCAAAGAAATTCGGAGTAAAAAAGACAATAGCAGAAGTAGAGAATATAGAATATATAAGCCTTGCGGAAACAACAGGCATCGACACAATAATCAACAAGAAGATTTCTGCAGCCAGCAGGATATTCCGGCACACTGTAAGTCCCATAATCACGCAGGTAAAGTACATGGCAGGCACAGATGCAGAAGTGCTCGAGCTGAATGTTCCTGAAAATTCCAGAATAACGAAAGGCACACTCAGAAGCATAGATTTTCCCAAAGATGCAATTGTTGGTGGCGGCATCAGGGATGGGGTACCTTACATAGCAACTGGTGATACAATTATACATGCCAACGACAAGGTTGTTATTTTCACACTGCCTTCAGCTTATGAGAAGCTGAATAAATTCTTTACCTGATACTTATGATCAACTTCAGGATTATTGCAAGAATCTTAAGCCTGGTCCTTATTGTTGAGGGTATTTTTCTTCTTCTTACTACCGGAATTTCAGTTGTTATTGATGATGGTGTAACTTCTTCCTTCCTGTATTCAGCAATAATTACACTTGTTACGGGTATTATTTCTTTTACACCGCTGAAGCCGGATGAAAAGGTTTACGGTAATCGCGAAGGTTATATAATTGTGGCTGCTACATGGATAATTTTCGGCATTTTCGGATCACTGCCCTTCCTGTTCACCGGATCAGCTGACAGCTTTACCGATGCCTTCTTCGAGACAATATCAGGATTTACGACAACAGGTGCCACAATCCTTACTGATATTGAATCAGTACCGGCTTCTGTTTTGCTCTGGCGCAGTCTCACACAATGGATTGGCGGCATAGGCATAATACTAATTTCGCTTACTGTTTTCCCGATAATAAAATCTGTCAATATACAATTAGCCGCCACAGAATTTTCAGGTCAGCAGGCCGATAAAATCCAACCGCGCTTTATTGAAGCTGCAAAGAGGCTTATCAGCATTTACATTTTACTTACAGGCATACAGGCCCTTCTTCTCCTTCTTACAGGAATGACATTGTTTGATGCACTTTGTCATTCATTTTCCACACTTTCAACCGGCGGCTTCTCAACAAAAAATAACGGAATTGCTGCATTCAGCAGCCCGGGAATCAGAATAGTCCTTACCCTGTTCATGTTCATTGCAGGGATAAACCTGCCTCTTGTATATTTTGCACTTAAGGGTAATATTAAGAAAATCAGAGGCAACCATGAGTTCCTTTTCTTTTGCCTTCTTACTGCAGGATTCATACTTATTTCTGCTGTTGTGCTTGCAGTTTCAAATGATTTCAGCATTGGAAAAGCCCTGGCTGACAGCGCCTTTCATGTTGTTTCAATAATCTCCACTACAGGATATTACACAAGCGATTTCACAACATGGGGCAGTGTAATGACCATGATAATCTTCATTCTGATGTTCACCGGAGGAACAGCAGGATCAACAAGCGGAGGCATAAAGATTATCAGGCTGTCACTTATTACACTTAATTACAGGAAAGAAATGCACCGGCTTATTCATCCTAATGCCTACATACCTGTAAGAATTGATAATCATGTAGTTACTCAGGGCAACATTTACAATCTGCTTGTTTTTATCACCTTATATTTCATTACCATCTGTTCAAGTTCCTTTTTGATTTCCCTGATGGGTTATGATATTGTGACCTCATTCAGCACAGCTGCTTCAATGCTTGCCAATATCGGGCCATCACTAGGGGAATTCGGGCCTTTCATGAACTATGGTTCGATGCCTGATGGCGGGAAAATATTTCTTTCAGGATTAATGATTATCGGAAGGCTGGAGATTCTGACAATCATGATGCTTTTCAGCAAGAGCTTCTACAAGCACTGAATGTAAATTCACCATTCAAGGTTACCCAGCCCCTGCCTTACAACAGTGATTTCCTCCCCTGTGCAATCCACTATTGTTGAAGGCTCATTGTGACCATAACCGCCATCTATTACAAGATCGGCAAAATCCCTGTATTTTTCATAGATCAGTTCCGGATCGGTAGTATATTCAATAAGTTCATCGGGGTCATGTATGGAAGTCGTAACAACAGGTCTGGAAAGCTCCTTCACAATCTCAAGCACAATATTATTATCAGGGATCCTTATCCCAACTGTCTTCTTCTTATTCCTGAAAAGCCTGGGTATCTGACTGTTCGCAGGAACAATAAATGTAAAAGGCCCGGGAAGATTTCTCTTCAGCAGCTTGAAAATATTGTTATCGTGTATTATCGTATATTCCGAAAGCTGACTCATGTCGTGGAAAATGAGTGACAGGTCGGGATTCTTTGGATTAAGTCCCTTGAAAGCGGCTATTTTCTCAATTGTTTTTGTTGCCCTGATATCACAGCCCATTGCATAAACTGTGTCAGTAGGATATATTACTATCCCACCCTGTTCAAGAATATCAACTACCTTCCTGATATGCTTCTGGTTTGTATTCTCGTTGTAAAGTCTGATGAGCATAACTGCCAATAAAAAGGGTAAGCTCCTTATATCGCACCGCTACAACTGCCTACCCTTGCTACCTTCCGATCCTGGGGGAGTTCAGCAGGAGCTGGTCGTATAAGACTTACCCGATGCAAAAATAGTACAATTTAGCCAGCCTGCAAAATTTAAGCCTCATTTTAACACTGTATCATTCTTTTCTGAATTTTAAACTATATTTGTTTGAACATAAATATTCGCATAAAACCTTAATCTTAATCGAAATGGAACAAAAAGTCAACGTCTGGAGTGCTAACCTGACTAATGGATTAATCCTTGGTCTTGCCGGAGTAGTATGGTCACTTGTAATGTGGTTTATAAATCTTCAGTTCAATCAGGCTCAGAGCTGGATATACATGCTGGTTCAAATTGTTTTGCTCTTCTTTCTTCTTAAATCATACCGTGATAACTACATGCATGGTCAGATCACTTATGGCCAGTCGGTGGGAGCCGGTGTCGTAATCATCCTCTACAGCGCAATAATAACAGCAGCATTCACATATCTGCTTTACACTGTTATAGATCCTAACCTTACAGAAAAACAGCTTGCCTTTGTGGAAGAAACTTTGGCAAAAAAAGGAGTGCCCCAGGAGGCAATTGATGCAGGAATGGGCATCCAGAGAAAGATAATGAAGCCGGAAATTATGGCTCCTGTCAGTATCTTCAGCAACCTGTTCTTCGGCACAATTATTTCTCTTGTCCTCAGCATTTTCATAAAAAGGGAAAGCAATCCCCTGCTTGACAATACTGTAAACCAGTAAAGAATTTTCCGATGGACCTGTCTGTTATCATCCCGGTTTATAATGAGGAAGAGTCCCTTCAGGAACTGTCTGAATGGATTAACAAAGTCTGCCTTGAAGGCCGGATAAGCTATGAGATACTTTTTATTGATGACGGCAGTTCCGATTCATCATGGAACAAAATAACCATGCTGGGTGAAACAAACAGTTCCGTAAAGGGATTCAGGTTCAGAAGAAATTACGGCAAGGCTGCTGCTCTCCATACAGGCTTTGCCAATTGTTCAGGTGATATTGTAATTACAATGGATTCGGACCTTCAGGACAGTCCTGATGAAATCCCTGAACTGATAAGGCTGATAAAAGAAGAAGGTTATGATCTCGTATCAGGCTGGAAGAGAAAAAGATACGATCCGTTTGTAAAAAGGATTACAAGCCGTTTCTATAACCGCACTGCACGCTGGGCTTCCGGCATAAAGCTGCATGATTTTAATTGCGGGCTGAAAGCCTATCGCAGTGAGGTTATAAAGAGCATAGAGGTTTTTGGTGAGATGCACCGTTATATACCGATGCTTGCAAAAGAAGCCGGATTCAGGAAAATAGGTGAAAAAACCGTGCAGCACAGGGCAAGGAAATACGGGGTTACAAAATACGGACTGGACAGATTTGTAAAAGGCTATCTCGACCTCCTTACAATCAGTTTCATAACCAGGTTTGGTAAAAATCCGATGCATTTGTTTGGATTTCTTGGGACACTTATGTTCCTGGCAGGTTTCGTTATGGCAGGATATCTCGGAATAAACAAACTGATATTTGTAAAGCAGGGACTAAGGGCACCGCTTGTGACTGACAGCCCCTATTTCTTTATAGCACTTACAGTTATGATTATCGGTTCCTTTCTGTTTCTGACAGGTTTTCTCGGAGAGCTCATAAACAGGAACTCTTCTGAAAGGAACAATTACCTTCTGAAAGACAAAGTAAATATCTGATTAAAGAATACCGGGCCACTTACCCGTGTATTCAGCGGGCTGACATCCAAGAAGAAGCATATTATCTTCATTAATTCCGGCCCTTCTGCCCGCTTCGATATCAGTTTCCTTATCACCGATAAGAATACAGGAACTCATGTCAAGCGAGAACTCCTGCTCAGCCCGGTGCAGCATACCCGGTCCGGGTTTCCGGCAATTACAGGGCCCTGTAAAATCAGGATGATGCGGACAGTGGTAAACCCTGCTTATAACAACTCCCCTTATACTGAACTCTTCAAGTACCCAATCCATAAGTACAGTGAATGTGTTTTCATCATAAAGTCCCTTCGCAATGCCAGCCTGGTTGGTTATTATTATTATAAGGTAACCTGCTTCGGAATATTTCCTGCAGATATCAAATATTCCCCTTGTAAATTTAAAATTTTCCTTTGTGGATACATGCACCCTGTCGATGTTTATTACACCATCGCGGTCAATGAAAAGTGCTTTGTTCTTCATCTGATCAGTAGCTTTTCAGTATTTCTGAGGCTTTGTAATAATCTTCGGGGATGCCTATATCAATAAATGGAACATCGAAGACCATGCATTTCAGGAGAGATGAAGCGGCAAGCTTTTCAAGTACATCCTTCTCAAATGAAAAAACATCCGGAAGCATCTGCGACTCAAAAAAAGCCTTGTTTATCAGATATATACCTCCATTTATAAAGCCCTCACTGCAATAGCCTTTCTCCTTGAATCCTGTTATTGTATCACCAGTGCACTCAACAGTTCCGTACCGTGAGAATTCTCTCATGGGTTTCAGGGCAACTGAGATAATATTTTCCATATTTTCATGGAACATTGAAAATCTGCCTGTATTCACAGGAAAAAAAGTATCACCGTTAACTACAAGGATATTATTGCCAGTGCATTTCTGCAGGCAGAATTTTATCGCACCTCCCGTACCCAGTGGTTCTTCTTCCTGAGCATAGACAAGCGGAATACCGTCAAAACTCTCTCCAAAATATTCAGCAATAAGCTCTGATTTATAACCTGTTGAAATTATAATCCGCTCAGTTTCAGAACTAGCGGCAAGCCAGCTGAGAAGGTAATGCAGAAAAGGTTTTCCGTTTACCGGCGCCATGGGTTTGGGAAGGTCTTTCAGGACATCCCTGAGTCTTGTGCCCAAACCTCCGGCAAGAATGACTGCCTCCATAGTCTGCAGGTTATTTCTTAAACAGTTCCTTTTCAACAATCACACATATCACATGGGCAAGCAAAATGTGCATCTCCTGTATCCTCGGTGTCTCATCCGATGGCACCTTAATCAGTATGTCGCAGCTGCCATCCATCCTTCCTCCTTTGGCTCCGGTGAAGCCCAGCGATATTATCCCTTTCTTCCTGCATTCTGCCAGAGCCTCAATAATATTCGTTGAATTTCCTGAAGTTGAAAGCGCCCAGAATAAATCTCCCTCCTTCCCAAGCGAAGCAAGTTGCCGTGAAAATACCCTGTCGAAGCTGTAATCATTTCCTACAGCTGTAAGTATTGATGTATCAGTGGTAAGGGCAATTGCCGGAAGTCCTTCCCTGTCGATATAAAACCGGTTTACAAATTCTGCAGCAATATGCTGTGAATCAGCTGCACTGCCTCCATTACCGGCAAGCAAAAGCTTTGAATGGCTGCTGAATGCCTTTATTATTGATGCTGCTGCCTTTTCAACAGAATCAAATACTGACCGGTCTGAGAGGAGCTTCTCTGCTGTTTCTATATGACTGATTATATGACTTTTGATATATTCTTTCATTGAGTAGATTTTTTACTCATTATCACTAATTCTCCAGCTCTGGCATCCATTATCGCTGAAATGAAAATTAAGGACCTTGCCGTTGAAGCGGCTGAGTGCATTAATAAGGTTGAGCTTTTTAACAGGATCGACTGTGAATATCATGAAACCACCACCACCGGCGCCTGATACCTTACCCCCGTAAGCCCCTGCACTGATTGCAGCCTCATAGATGCTGTCAATATTCTTGTTTGTAATGGAGGCAGCCATTCTTTTCTTGTTTTCCCAGTCCCGGCCAAGTGCCTTTGAAAACTGGAGTATCTCGCCTTTAAGCAGAAGATCCTTCATAAGGTATGAATTTTTCCTAATGCTGTGAGTTGCCTCAACAGGATCTTTTTTACCTTCCTGAGTATTCTTCTGCTGTTCCCTTATAATTTTATCTGATGATCGTGTATCACCAGTATAGAAAAGCACCATCGACACCTCCAGTTCATCTACCACCCATCTCTTTATCCTAAGCGGATTCACGACAACTCTGTCATTATCAGAGAATTCAATAAAATTGAATCCACCGAATGTTGCAGCATACTGGTCTTGTTTTCCTCCTTTTAGTCCCAGATCGATCCGTTCAATTTCATAGGCAAGCTTCGCCATATCATAATCTCCCAGAGGAAGGTTAAGCCATTCCGCAAAAGCTTTTAGTATTGCAACCACCATCGTCGAAGAAGTTCCAAGACCGCTACCTGGAGGTACGTCACATGAAGTTGTAAGCCTGAATGAAAGAGGTTTTTTAATCCTGAACTGTTTAACGACTCTGTTATACACGCCCTTATGAAGATCAAGCTTCCCGTCAACAGGAAGCTCTGGAGCCGTTTTCATGCGTACCTTCTGGTCAAGGTCCGCAGCCTGCATGGCAATGTACCCATTATCAGTTTCCTCGATAGTACAGTAAGCATAATGGTCGATTGTTGCATTCAGCACGGCACCGCCATAAATTTCGGAATAGGGAGATACATCAGTACCTCCGCCAGCAAGGCCAAGCCTCAGAGGCGCTTTACTTCTTATTATCATTTTCGCTGCTGTTTTTATAAACCTCTGTTATTGAGGAAGTCATTCTTCTCCAGGAATATTTTTCCTTTTCAGTAATAACATTCCCGGTGAACTCTGCTTTTTTATTAAGTGTATAAAACCTGTCGATGGCTTCAAATATTGCATCTTTATCAGGACTGACAACATAGCCGCATCTACCATCCGGCACTATCTCCCTCAATCCCCCTGCATCTGTAACTATCATTGGCTTTCCGAAATGATACGCTATCTGGGTCACTCCACTCTGTGTTGCACTTCTGTATGGCTGAACAACTATATCGGCAACACTGAAAAAAGAAGCTACTTCGTTGTCATTAATGAACCTGTCAAAAAGAATCACTTCAGAGCCAAGGTTATTCCTTTCGATTATTTCCCTGTATGGAGCAGGATCATCATAGAATTCGCCAGCGACAATCAGCTTGATCCTCCTGTTTCTCATCTCCTTACGGGCAAAAGCTTCAAGCAGGAGGTCGAGTCCTTTATAATGTCTTATAAAACCAAAGAAGAGGATATAGGAGTTTCCGGGATCCAGTCCCAGTGTGCCAAGCGCAATATCTCGTTCAACAGCTGGTCCGAAATTATCGAATACCGGATGCGGATTCAGCTTCACGGGAATGTCCTTTCTGAAAAGAGCCAGATCCTTTATAACTGATTCCGACATTACAACTGCACCGTCAATGGCCGTAGTATAGTACCTTGTCAGTAAATTATCACCCGGTCGTTTTTCATGAGGGATAACATTATCGAATATTGTAATAATCTTAGTATGATTATTTCTACCTGCGATCCTTGCTATTGTTCCGAAGGCAGGCGCCATGAATGGCAGCCAGTATTTAAATATAAGTATATCAGGCTTTTCCTTTCTTATCATATTGCCTGCTTTAATCCATGAAAGCGGATTTACCGAATTCACAAGGCGCTTTATCCTGAGATTTTCAGGTGGCGGAGCATCAAGATACTGTGATTTGCCGGGAAACAGGAAAGAGGGGTACTGAAGAGAAAATGTAACAATTGTTACATTTTGTCCTTCCTTAACAAACTGTACTGCCAGTCTTTCATTAAAAGCTGCAAGTCCTCCCCTGTATGGATAGGCAGTTCCGACAAGAATAATATTCATTACCTGAAATAATCTTGTGTAAAAATAAGAAAATAAGGCTTACCTGCTCTCAGCCCATTGCTTCAGCATGGTAACAGCTTGTGCAAGAACACCTGCCTCTCCCCGGAAATCACCTGATCCGTTGGCTTTCCCGTCTATGCCATACCACTCGTAAAACTTACCGTTTGCAATTACCCTGTCAATCATCGGACGAATTGAAGTATAGGCTTCTTCAGCAAATCCGTTGGCAACAAGTTGTTGTACCATCCTGCCTCCGAACCAGGTCCAGTCACCTCCGTTCTGGTAAATATAAGGTTTACAGGTGTTTGAACCTTCAATGAGTCCGTCAGGATATGGCGGATAGATTGTCAGTCCAATCGATGGCGCTCCAGACAGCCTTACGTTTTCGAGCATCTGCCTGTAGACAGCAAGTATCTCATCCTTTGACAGTAAACCTGCCTCAACAGCAACTGCAGTGCCACCATGAAAATGCATTGCGTTCTCATTAAAACTTTCGGGAAATGGCGAAGCATCAAGATAGATATGCGGTATGAATTTTTTGTTCTTTTCATCCCACAGGTACTTTCGGATATTATCCGAAAAACTCTTCTTCAGCTGTTTCCTGTATTGTTTTGAGGACTCATTTTCTTCAAATCCTGCCATATACTCCATGGCAATAACAAACATGGCGTTGTCGTATATGTCAATGGCCCAGTGAGTTTTTTCATCAATATCGACGACAGTTCCTCCCTCAACCTGGCAATCACCCCAGTCCTGGGTTGTGGCTCCGGTCAGAAGGCCATACCTTTCTGAATACCTGTGCTTAAGCAAATATCCGATGGCCATTGACAGACGTTCCCTCACAGTATAGCCTGCAATCATTTCGTCCAGAATTGACCGGTCCCCGGTTTTTTGTATATACTTACCTATTGCCTGGACAAGCGATGTCTCCTGGTCGGTCTCGACAGTGTTCTTAAATCCCACATGGATTGTATCATTCACGGAAGTATAGATATTAGGATCATACCACGAAACATGGCCTTTCAGAACATACCCATCAACAATCTGGCTGTCAGGCTGCTGCATCGAAAAGAATACAAGCAGTTTTTCCCTTATCACTGACGGATCATAAACGTCGCAGGCAGTTTCAATAAAGGTATTCAGATCACGTATCCATACCTGAGGATAACCATCCCCTGCCGTGAATCCTTTTTTAAGTAATCCGGCAGCTCTTACATAAACAGTATCAAGTGAACTGTCTGCCCTGATTGCAGCTGCCAGTTCCTTATCCTCCCTGCTGACTGTATTACAAGATACAATCAGGGCAACAACAGGCAGCAATAAAAGATTTCTGCTTATTCTCATTATAAAAAGTTGTATAACAAATTACTATTGTCTGTAATGGACATATTACCAGGATAAATCCGGAATCATTCAGTCACTGATGCACAAGCTTTATAATAAATACCGAATGAGCAGGGATAGTCAGGTTATTGCCTTTCGGTGGTTTAACAACAGCAGTCCTCACAACATCCACTTTTTTCTGTTCCAGGGAGTTGAAAGCACTGACGGATTTTGCATTAAGTTCTGTTATTTCTTTAATAAGCCATTTTTCACGATCTTCAACATTAACTGAAGTTCGTATTTCTTCATCTCCTGAAAGATTCACAGCAAACAAAGTTATAATTCTTCTATCTGATGACAGTACAGCTGAAAGATCAAGCATTTTCAGGTTGCTGGCAAGGTCAGGCGATTCAGAAACGAGTTTAAGCCGGTTCCCTCCTGCTATCTTCCTGTATTCTCTCAGAATGCTGAAAGGAGGCTGAGTTACAAGGCCTGATCTGTCTGTAAGAATTGGAGCAAGTACGTTGACCATCTGCGCCCAGGTTGCCATGCCAATATTGTCAGAATGCCTGATAATAATATTCATAAACTGTGCAGTTGCAAGCGCATGTTCCCATGTATACTGAATTGTAAGGTTATATGTACCTGTCCCTGAGGAAGGCCATATTCCCCATTCATCGAGAGCAATTTTTACCGGTCCTTCCCTGGGAGGGAACCTGTACCATTTGTTCCAGTCGATCACTTTTTCAGGATATGATGATACAAGCGATACGGCAGACTCAAGCACTTCCTCAAAGGAAGCGACACTTTTGAAAACACTTCCGTAAACCGGGGAAGGTCCGTCGAAGGCGTAGAGATGCACAGACAGGTAACTACAGACAGGGCTCATTTTCTCAAGAATTATCCTGTTCCATTTTTCATCAGCACCGCAAAGCACAAACTCAATTGAAGGATCCTGGAGTTTCATAAGTTTCACAAACTGCCACGCTTCTTCACAATATTTCACCGGATCCTGCAGCCTCCCTGCATCAGGTTCGGCAGCTTCTTCATTTCCAAGTGCCCAGTATTTAACATTGAAAGGATCGGGATATCCGTGTGATCTGCGCAGATTTGCCCAATATGAATCTGTTGTACCGTTGCAGTACTCTACCCATTCAGCTGCTTCCATAGCTGAGGCTGTCGACATGTTGACAACCAGAAATGGCTCTGCACCAATTGTTTTGCAATATTTTACAAATTCTGCTGTCCCAAACTGATTATCCTCCACCCCTCCCCATATAAGGTTGCGGGTGCGGGGACGGTTCTCCTTCGGACCTATGCCATTCTTCCAGTTGAAGATCTTTATGTATGTACCTGCAGGGTAACGCAGCAAAGGAGGATCAAGCTCCCTGACCTTTTCAATTACATCTTTTCTGAAACCATTTTCATCCGACAAAGGAGAACCAGGCTCAAATATTCCGCCGTTAATGCTTGTCCCCAGAAATTCAATAAACTGGCCAAACAACAGAGGAGACACCTTATTGGTGGTTTTCTCCGGGAAAAGAGTTACTGAGGCTGTCTGCTGACTTTGAATATTTAATGTCAACAGAAGTATTGCAGAAATAAAAAATAATCTCCTCATAAACATCACTCAGAATTTCACTGTCAGAACTTTACCTGGTTCAATTTTAACATCTTTTTCGGAGTCTTTGTAAATCAATCTTGTCCATCCTCCTTTTTCAGAGGATATTTCAGCCTTAAGCAGCTTTCCCTCTGCCCATTTCATGTCAACCTCAAATCCGCCCCGTGCGCGCAATCCTTTAACTTCGCCATCCTTCCACGATTCTGGTATGGCTGGCAGCAGACGGATTGTACCGTTATGTGATTGTATCAGCATTTCTGCAATACCTGCAGTTCCTCCGAAATTGCCATCTATCTGGAATGGGGGATGCGTATCGAACAGGTTTGGCAGAGTGCACTTTTTAAGAAGATCAAGAACATTTGAGTAGGCTTTTTCACCGTTCTGAAGTCTTGCAAAGAAGCTCACCATCCAGGCCTTGCTCCAACCTGTCTGTCCGCCACCAAATGACAAGCGCCTGTCAATTGTCGCCTCAGCGGCAGCGAAGAACTCAGGTGCATCAGGAGTGAACTGGGCAAGAGGATACAGGCCAAGCAGGTGCGACATGTGCCTGTGACCAGGTTCCGGTTCATCGTAATCTGCTATCCATTCCTGTATAACACCTTTTGAATTAATCCTTATCGGTGGGAGTCTCTTGCCGGCAGCTTTCAGACTGTCAGCAAAGTTCTGGTCGGTGCCAAGTATTCTGGCGGCATCAATACAATAATCAAAAAGGGCGGATACTATTTCAATATCAATTGTGGCTGAGTAAGTCAATAATGACACTTCACCTGTTGTACTGTCCCTGAAACTGTTTTCCGGTGAGTGTGAGGGATTAGTAACAAGATATCCATCAGGTGATTCAACAAGGAAGCCAAGGACAAACTCAGCAGCTCCTTTCATCATCGGATAGGCCATGTCGCGCAAAAAAGCAGTATCACGGGTGAACAGGAAATGCTCATAAAGAGGGAAAGTCATCCATGGCCCGTTGAGAGGTGTAATGCCCCATACTCCATCAGCAACACCTGTGCGGCCAAAGGGATCAGTAAGGTGATGGAAAGTCCAGCCTTTTGTTCCATACATTTCACGGGCAGTAACAGTACCGGGAACTATAAGCTTCTCCATAAAGGAAGTAAGCGCTTCTGTTGTTTCGGTAAGATTGCATACTTCTGCAGGCCAGTAATTCATCTGAAGATTGATATTCGTATGAAAATCCGAATTCCAGGCAGCATTCATATCCTTGTTCCAGATTCCCTGGAGATTTGCCGGAAGAACTGCGGGCTTCCTTGATGATGATATCAGCAGGTATCTCCCGTACTGGAAATAAAGAGCTATAAGCCCATCGTCAGTTGCACCGTTTTTGACATCAGCAAGTCTCTGATCGGTAGGCTTTTTCGCCAGGCTGTCAGGACCAAGAGTTAATTTAACCCTGTTAAAGTATCCGGAATACTCACTTATATGACTATTCATCAGATCATTATAGCCGCTATTATCTGTCTTATCGAGGATTTGTTTACAGATAAGTGAGGGTTCAAGCGATCTGTCGAAATCAAGCAAAGACAGGTTGTAATCGGTGGCAGAAGTAAGCCTCACAAGAACTTCCTCAGCCCCGGAGACATAAATTGTGTCGCCCCTGG
>CAZEYY010000061.1:0-6767 GCA_964516485.1 uncultured Rikenellaceae bacterium | reverse complement strand
GTAAGCCTCACAAGAACTTCCTCAGCCCCGGAGACATAAATTGTGTCGCCCCTGGCTTCAGTAGTTCCCTTTATTGATGAGAGCCTTAGCTCTCCGGCAAATTTAATGTGACTACCTCCCGGGCCTGACAATTCATCATCCTTATCAATAACTTGACCTGTAAGTATCAGCGAATTGCTGCCTGATGCCTTTACAACAGCATCTTTTTCCCTTGAAAGAGCAAAGCCCGCATTAATAAGACCGCCGTCATGTGCTTTGATCCTGACTACAAGAATATTATCAGGGGCCGATACAAATACCTCCTCTGAAAACTTCTTACCGTCAGCAGTAAATGAGGATGAAGCGATACCTGTACTCAGGTCAAGTTCCCTGTAATAATTTTCAGACTTGCCTGTCCATTTGTAATTAATAAGCAAATCGCCCAGAGGCTGATATGATCTTATCCTTGGAGGTGTTCCGAGGAGGTTTTTGTCAGCTATTGAAGCTGCCTCCTCATATCGGTTTTCGAATATTGCACTCTGAAGCTTTTTCAGGTTTGCAAGGGCGGCAGGATTATTGTTGTTTATCCTGCTTCCTGCCCATATACTCTCTTCATTAAGTTGAAGCCGTTCATTTACAGGGTTGCCGAACACCATTGCCCCCAATCGCCCATTCCCTACCGGCAGCGCCTCTTCCCAAACAGCAGCCGGCTGCCTGTACCATAGCTTTAATGTATTCTCATCTTCAGCTCCCTTTCTTCCACAACCCGAAAACAGTGTGAGGCCAAGGAGAAAACCCGGTAACAATAACCTTCTTATCATAAGTTTTCTTATTATTTGCCTGTATTAGCATATTTTGCCTGATATCTCCTGTAAAGCTGTTTGTGCTTATTGTCAAGATTGATATTCCTGCCAGTTATGAAAGCGAGCTCCACATTATTTGTCGACATATCAAGCAAGTCTCCTGTTGATACAACAATATTTGCGTCCTTTCCTGTTTCAAGTGAACCGGTCCGGTCATCTATTCCTAATATTTTTGCAGTATTAAGTGTAACTGTCTGAAGTGCTTCTTCCTTTGTAAGCCCGTATGCAGCTGTTTCACCTGCAGCAAACGGCAGGTTGGGATATGCCTGATTTGAGTAGGTCAGGCAGACAAGAATGCCTTCCTTGCTGAACATTGAAGCCAGCTTAAATGGCATTTTGGTATCGCTGTAGTCATATTTTGGAAGGGAAAGTGGATCTGCAAGGATAAGCGGTATATTGTTTTCCCTGAGGAAGTCCTTTACTTCCCAGGCTGATTCATCGGCATTTGAAAGAACTATCTTCTTCACGCCATGACGCTTTGCAAAGACAACTGAAGCAATTATCCCTTTGGTCTCGGAAGCACTGACAAACAGTATTTTAGATCCATCAAACAAGCCGCGCATCGATTCAAGCCTGAGGTTTGCATCTTTTGGTTTTTCAACTGCCGCATAGGCTGCTGCATCAGAAAATATTTTTTCAAGAGCTTCAACATTCTTATCATAAGTTGAGGAGCTGTTATCTCCACCCGGGAAATAGCCACCTCCTCTTCTTCCGGCAGGTGATGTTTTCCTGGGCCATACAAGCTGAATACCGTTATCAGCCTTGTATGCTGCGTCCATCCAGTTCCATGCATCGAGCTGAACAACACTTGAAGTACCAGGTATCAGGTTACCAACCGGGCATATCTGGGCGAGGAGGATACCATTTGAACGGATAACAGGAATTACATGGGAATCAGTGTTATAGGCAACAATAGCCCTTACATTAGGATTCAGGTCACCTGTCTCACGATTATCTGTGGCAACATCAACCCCGCTTCCTATTTCAACGAGACCTATGCTCGTTGCCGGGAAAATCAGTCCCGGATAAACATGTTTGCCTTTAACATCGATAAGCTCAGCGCCTGATTTGTCGCCTGTAAAATCGCTATCCTTTCCGGCAAACGTTATCCTGCCTGCAGAAAAAGCTATTGTTCCGTTTTCAATTACAGCTCCGGTACCTGTATGGATAGTACCGCCTGTGAGTATTACAGGTTTCTTCTGTGCCGGTGCCACCACCGGACTCTGTGCTGATGCCTGGAATGAAATGACAATCAGCAATATATTAATTACAGATAATATTTTTTTCATCGTCTTGGAAAATTAGGGAGTGATATTGTGCCTGTTGGTGACTCTTTAAGGATATCAGCAATTATCCTGTTGCGTTCTCTGTCAATCTCATCTTTAAGCCTTGCATCAGTTTGTTCATCGAAATATATTGTACCGTCAACCATTGTTTTGCTGGCGTGGGCATAAACTGAAAGAGGATTATCGGTCCACAGCACAAGGTCGGCATCCTTACCTTCCCTTACACTGCCAATCCTGTCATCGAGATGAAGGATCTTAGCCGGGTTCAGCGTCACAAGTTTAAGAGCTTCAGTATCACTTATTCCTCCGTATTTCATAATCTTGCCTGCCTCCTGGTTAAGGCGGCGTCCCATTTCTGCATCATCAGAGTGAAGGCAGGTAAGGACACCCTGGCCAATAAGAGTTGCAGCATTATAATTGATTCCTTCATACACCTCGTACTTATAATCCCACCAGTCGGAAAATACTGAAGCAGCAACACCGTTTGCAGCTATCTGATCTGCAATTTTATAACCTTCGTTGAAATGAATCAGAGTATTTACCTTAATCCCGAAGTCTTTTGCAAGGTTCATTATCATTGTGCCCTCTGACTGCTGATATGTATGGCAGGTGATAAAGCTGCGTTTTTCAAGCACATCAACAATGGCATCAAGTTCAAGGTCGCGGCGTGGCGGGATCTTTCCCACCCTGTCGGCCGGTTTCATTGCATTCCATTCTTTCCACTGCCTGCTGTAATCAGCAGCTCTCTGATAGGCATCGCGAATAATCTGTTCGGTACCCATTCTTGTATTGGGATAACGATTTACACTTCTTTTCACATTCTCACCAAGAGCATGTTTCAGAAATCCCGGCTGGCCGGCAAGTTTCATTTCCTCAGCGCTGCGGCCCCACCTGTTTTTGATTATAACAGACTGACCACCAATAGGATTAGCAGACCCATGAAGAATATGTGAAGTTGTTACCCCTCCTGCAAGCTGCCTGTAAACAGTCTGATCCTCAGGATCAACAACATCACCCGCCCTAACCTCGGAAGTAATAGCCTGTCCCATTTCATTCGTGGCATCGAGTGCCATGTGAGAATGTTCATCGATTATCCCGGGGGTAAGATGCATGCCTGTAGCATCAATTGTAACTGTACCCTGGGGCGCAGAAAGATTCCTGCCGATTTTTGCAATTTTGCCTTTCTGAACAAGAACATCTGTATTAAGCAATTTCCCTTCTTTTTCATTTGTCCAGACAGTGGCATTTTTAAAAAGGACATCTTCCTGCTTTGGAAGCTCGGGACGGCCATAAGCAGTGAAAGGGTACAGCACCTTTCCCGGGTCTGCTGCTTTGGTCTCAGGTTTTTTCCTGGCCTTATCATTTTCAGAAGCAGGTCCGGTAAACTGAGCTTTCCATGAAAACCAGGTTCCGTCAGACCGCTGACCTTTTCCTTCAAGCACCGCAGCATTAATATAGCCTGTCAGCCTGTATTTCTGCATAGCCCTGTCGAAAGAAATACTCACGATATCCTTTTCTGCAGCGAAGGATGAGCCTTTGAGTTCTATAGTATCCTTGAGGATTTTAACAGAAGGTTTGTCAACCTTTCCTGACAGAACAAGCTTGAATGATGCAGTATCAATTGTAAGGGTATATGATCCTCTGAGGTCCTTCTGTCTCAAATCAACAAACCTGTAAGGTACACCCTGAACCCATGTTTCAAAAATTGTACAATCCTCACCGAAGATGTTTCCTGAAGTTACAAGCAGGTTTGCCAGCATATTTTTCCTGATAGCACCAAGCAGTTCGGAGGCACCAATCATAGAAGCAGGAGTAACAGTCAGTGCCTTAAGAGCTTCTGCTTCCGGCAAGCCTGATTTTACTGATTTCCTGAGATTTGTAAGAAATGATGATCTCTGTTTCAGATCAGAGGATGTGATTGCAAAAGTAATGCCGGCGCCGGATACCCTTGCCAGATTGTAAGGTGCCAGTTCATAATGTTTTAGTGTTGTGAACTGTACAGATGCTGCATCATAAGGATCCTTCACATCCGGAGTTTCCGGGAAGTTTACAGGTATAATAAGCTTGTTGCCAGCCTTCTGAATATCGGTAAGAGTCTGGTACTCATCACCATTTGATTTTATTATATATTTGATATTGAATTCTTTACCTATTTTATCAGCTCTTAAGACTTCAATTTTGTCTGAAACTTCAAAAACCTGGGGAAGTGACAGGTTTGAAGTATATGCTTCAAGTCCGTCATCATGAAAATATCCTGCCGGGAGCTGTTTGTACCACTGGGCATCATAATTAACCTGCCTGAGGAGTGCTATAATGCCAAACTGTGAAGCAGGGTAGATATCTGCAGAACGCCCTCTTGTTATAGAATAATTTGCCGAGGCACGGTTCTTTATTATAAGGTTATTGGTTTTACCATCCCCGGTGCTTACAAGAGCCGAAGTACCCCTTACAATGCCGTCAGTTTTAAATGCCACAACTGCCCCGAAGCCAGCCTGCCGGTACTCGCCGGCAATCTTAGCATCAGGGATGAATTCGCTTGAAATATCGTATGAAGCATTTACTCCGTCATTCCAGTAATCTGCGACCCTGGCTTCCGGAACGGGAGGAGATGAAATCCTGCCCCCCATCATGCTAATAAAAGCAGCATAGGGATTTGAATTAGCCTGTCCTGCCTGGCTCTTAATACCATAGTTGCCCGCGTAGGCATCAATAAAAGCCGGATAAACTGTTTTTCCGGTAAGATCATAAACTATTGTCCCCCTGGGGAATACAAGATTGGAACCGACAGCCTCTATCCTTCCGTTTGAGATCAGAATGTCAGCATTTTCAAGAGTTGTCTGGTAATCAACCACGACACGGGCATTTTTAAGTCCGTAAACTTCAATCCTCCTGTCGCTTACACCCACCACCGGAGCATTATCCTGCTGCGCGAAGGCACTTGCAGGTACGAGCAGAAGAATCAGGAATAAGATTTTTCGCATAGAATTAAAAGGTTTTACGATTTAGGTTATTTGGTTATTGTAAATATAATCGATTAATTGATCCGGCATAGCGTGGGGGAAAAATGCCGGTGGAAAAAAGTAACAGGCGCTGGGGTGAAGAAAGTTGGTATTGTTGCTGGTTGCTGGTTGCCGGAGGCCACCTATAAATAATCCTTCAGATATGCGTACTTATCCGTAAGCTTTCCATTCTTAAGTATTGTAGCCCGCGTAAGTATATGTGACTGGTTTCCGGTTAACAGGTCATGCATAACCGTGCTCATAAGCATTTTACCAAAGTCCTGAGAAGCATCCCTGGGCAATTCCCCAGGCAAATTGTCGATAGACATTACAGTAATATTTGACCCACGCGAGAATGGAGGTTCTTCGGTACCCAGATATGGATTATAATCATAGAATGGATCAGAGATTGTGGTTGCCCTGAGGGATGAGGGAAGAGGTCCGGGAATATCGCAGCTTATATCAGCTATTATACTTATTCTGAAATCTTTACTTAACATTTCATCCTTAGTAAAGAATACAGGTGACCGTGGATCCCAGTAATGTCCGGTAATAAGTATATCTGTAACTTTTGTATAAGGAAGGAATGAAGATTCATATTCCTGCGGAAACCTGACAAAATGCCTGAAGTTGAATTCCCTGCTGCTTTTATGACGAGCATAATGACGGGGACCGGTCTGGCAGAAAACCGGCACAAAAAATTCCCGGTTCAGATAATCTTCCGGTGAAACCTGAACAACATTTGCAACATTCAGTGTTTCAACAGCGCCGGAAGAAACCCTGCCCTCCCCTGTAATAAGAATCTTCAATCCCGGTTTAAGTTCAATCTTTCTCAATCCTGCCCATACCTCATCGAGATCATGGCACTGGCAGGCAGGTTTGAGACGGAACCTGTTGGTTGTTATACCTCTGGCCCTGAGTGCATTATAAGCTCCTACAATTCCGGCATGTCTCCCGAAGGCAACAAGCCTTTGTCCCCGGTCGGTAGTCAGAAGTTCAAAATCTATCAGAGTTAGCTCCCTTTCAGCCATTTCCCTGAACATTTCCCTGTTATGATGCTGCTTTTTGGCAACATGAGCAAAGAACATGTAGGTTTTCCCGGGAATGAATGTTCTCCTGTCCACCTCTTTTACACCAAGCAAAATGTCACAATCACGGAGGTCTTCTTTCAGGGGAATGTCGAGGTATTCATATTCTTCATTTGAATAGCACCGGAAGTCACTTGGCTGGACAAAAAACTGGACATCGGGGTAGTTTTCTTCAAGTGCAGTAATCTGAGGCGGTGTAAGAGGCACCCTGCGGTCGGGAGGATTTTTCGTTTCCCTGAGAATCCCTATTTTGAGATGTTTGGTCATCGTTGCAAACGGGATGGTTAGTAGTAAAGATACGAAATTTCATTGATTCGGCTACCGGCTACCGGAGATCAGCATCAGGAGTAAGCTGGTTGCTGGTTGCTGGTAAACAAACGGCTCCCCTCCTGGGAGGGGCTGGGGGTGGGTTGGTCCTGTTGCTGGGTGCTGGTTAAGTTAACCGGACAAGGAATAAATCGAACTCCTCAAACTCCAAACTTTTTTCGTATCTTTGCACCGTAAATCAGAGCACTCTGCATGAGGTCATGGTTATAAACCCTGAGCCTTGCG
>CAZEYY010000060.1:14694-22181 GCA_964516485.1 uncultured Rikenellaceae bacterium | reverse complement strand
ATCATTTCAGCAGAAGGGGTTTTGTAACGTGCATTTATTTCAAGTGCAATATTATTACTTGCAAGAACTTTAATCACCCTGGCCATTCTTTCTCTGGTCCAGAGTTGTTCATGCTCTGGCATCAGTGCATCAGGAAGGACAGTAGGATTAACATATATATCAACGGGTTCCTGTGAAAAAATGGCTTCAATTTTACCTACAAGCTGATCCATGAACTGTTGCTTGTTGTCGATCCAGACTTCATCCTTAATCCAGATCCTGTTGCGACGGCCCTTATTGTCAGTGAAGGTCATGGCATCGGTAAACACATAATCGAATTTTGCTACTGCTTCAGGAGAAAAAAGTGTGATCCACTCCCGTCCTTCAGCCTGCATGCCTCTGAAAATAGGCTGTCCTTTCACTGTATCCATATATGCTGCAAGTGAAGCATCATCAGTAACAGGGAATTTCAGTCCGCAGTTCGGAGCAAGCCCGTAATTGATACCAAGCTTCAGGGAATTTGCCTTAACCTCTTCAAGGGTCAGTCCTCCTTTCAGATGCACATGATAGTCTACAAGCGGGTAACCTTTGTCCATCAGCAGAGCAAGATTATTTTCCCATTCTTCATCAACAAGCAGGTTTGATTTTTCACCATCGGGAAGTCTTTTTACCTTAACGGATCTGTAATAGACAGTACTGTTTTCATCATGGGCCTGCAGGGCAAAAGTACCTGAGCCAAGAAGTCGTCCAGGGTGTTCCTCACTTCTCCACGGATTTTCCGGCTGAACATAATCAACAACCTGATAATCATTAATATAAATTTGTACGTGGTTTTCAATGACTTTTACCCTCATGGTAAACCATTCATTATCTCCGGCCATCTGATAATAAACATTTCTGACAGCATACAGGCTTCCTGTCTTTTTTGTTTCATGATAATCGCCAATGCCCTTATGGGTATTATTTACCTGCACTTCATATCCTGCTGAAGGCCAGTCATTTTCCTGAAAATTTGTATGAAAATATATTCCTGAATTAGCCTGAGGAGTTGTCTTAATTTCAGCAACAAGTTCAAAATTACGGAAAGGCTCTGAAGTTTCATAGAAAAGATGTGCCCTTGGTCCTGAGCAGACCAGGACACCGTTTTCGACCTTAAAACTCGCCGGATTTTCTGATGCTTTCCAGCCATTAAGATCTTTACCGTTGAAAAGTTCTGTCCATTCAGTATTGTTGTTTTTACATGCTGCAATGGAAAGAATAATTATGAAACAGGATAAGAGCTTGATTTTCATTGCGAATAAGGTTTATTTGGTATTTATTTATTCAAAACTAAATTAAAAAATATTATAAAAGCACTCTTTAATTAAATTTGATTGATAATTAGGACTCATCAGATGAAGAATATTTTAAAGGTTTTGCTTCCAATTTCTGCAGCAATTCTGATCTATCCCAGTTCTTACGGGCAGGCAGAAAATGAAAAACAGGCAATATTTGATTATACTGTAACAATGCCGGATCCCTCAAGGCACCTCCTGCATATTGAGCTGAAATACAGAGGAATGCCAAGTGACACAATAAATTTTAAGATGCCTGTATGGATGCCAGGTTATTACCAGATAATGGATTATCCCGATCAGGTTTCAGAATTAAGTGCACGAACAGCAGGAGGAAATAAACTTAGCGTTATAAAAAAAGGGAATAACACCTGGAAAGTGGCTTCAAAGAAAGAAAAGGCAATAAATATTTCATATAATGTCAGGGCTGACAAAAAATTTGTTGCAAACAGCTGGCTGGACACAACACATTGTTACATAATTCCGGGAGCTACTTTTCTGTTCTGTGAAGAATATATAAAGTCACCGGTAACTGTCAAAGTTGTTCCCGACATCCGATTTCCGGATATAGCAACAGGTCTTGAACAGGCTGCAGGTAAAACGAATACTTTTATTGCCTCTGATTTTGATATCCTGTACGATTCACCGATTCTTGCAGGAAAGCTTGAGGAATTTCCGCAGTTCAGAATCAATGGAATTGTTCACAGGTTTATAGCTTACAATCCTGGTACTTTTGACAAAGCGGCATTAATGTCAGCTCTGGAGAAGTCAGTAAAAGAAGCCACTGAGCTTATGGGAGACATTCCATATCCTGAATACACTTTCATTGGAATAGGACCCGGATTTGGAGGCATTGAGCATCTGAACAATACCACAGTGAGTTTTTATGGTGGCAACCTGGACAACAATCATCAGGCTTTCCAGAAGATGCTGCTGTTTCTTACTCATGAATATTTCCATAATTATAATGTGAAAAGGATCAGGCCTTTTGAGCTGGGCCCCTTTGACTACTCGGGGGAAAACAGGACAAACCTGCTTTGGGTGAGTGAAGGCTTGTCGGTTTATTATGAATACCTGATTGTAAAACGAGCCGGGATTATGAATGATGATGACCTTTTCAGGAACCTTGCAGCTGACATTACCAGCTTTGAGAATGATCCGGGTAAGGAATATCAGTCACTTATCCAATCAAGCTATAACACCTGGAGTGACGGGCCTTTCGGGAAAAAGCCGGGCGAAGCAGACAGAGCTATTTCATACTATGAAAAAGGACCGATTGCAGGCTTAATTCTTGATTTTGCAATCAGAAAAGCAACAGACAGCAAAAAATCACTTGATGATGTGATGAGGCTCGTTTACCGGAAATATTACAAGGAGCTTGAAAGAGGATTCACCGATGCTGAATTTCAGGTGGCCTGTGAAGAAATTGCCGGTACAGGGCTTAGCAGGGAGTTTGAATATATGTCAACAACACGGGAGATAGATTATGCTTCTTATCTGTCGCTTGCAGGATTGAAACTATCATCCTCTCCTGATTCCGGAGGCATAAGAAAATATTCAATAACACAGGAAGCAATTCCGTCAGAAGCACAGTTGCGCTTCCTGAAATCATGGTTAAACGGCAACTAATCATGAATAAAGTCCTGGTTTTCCTGCTGGTAATGCTTTCGATAAATGTTTCTTATGCCCAGCAATGGACCCTGAAAGATTCGGGTACGGGTTTAATACAGGACAATGGAAGCGAAAAGGCGCCGAAGATTATAGAGAGAGGCAACAGGTGGAACATGAAGCACCTTGAGGAAAACGGAGCTATGGAAGGCAAGTACAGGGGAAGCCAGCTTTTTGCCTCATGGATACAGGGACCTGAAACGAAGGAATTCACTGACGGGAAGGGTAATCCAGTCTGGCTGTTAAGGTATTCAGTTTCAAATCCTGAAGGCCAAGTATTAAAATCAGACACTTCCAGGTTTCAGCAATCGGGTTATGCCTTTTTCAGCTTTAAGGCAGAAACGCATACTGAGGGGGTGTGGAAGGTTGAATGGTTTCTTGTGAACAGAAAAACACTCAGTGAAATACTTATAGCCACTAATATTTTTGAGTCGGTCAACACAACTTCAGGAAAGAAAAAATCGTTTAATCTGAAAGCTGTGCCCTAGTTAGTTGAAAAGGAATGCTTCAGGAAATATTGGCATGTATTTTGTCTTTCATCTATATCTAAAAAGATGAATATTATGAAAACAAAAAACAGGAATTTAACAGGATATTTGGTGGTGATTTTCCTGTTGCTTGCAAATGTTGGTTTTTCACAGGAATATAAACCATCAAAACAGGAAAAGAAAGAAGGGAGAAAGGCAGCTCTGGCTGCAAACTTCTATTCTCAGGACACACTTCTTGTTGTGAGAAAATATGTCCTTCAGGCTGATTATCTGCAAAATAAGATAGGAGACATGATTTCTGTTTCCAGCACCCTGAATTTTATAAAGGTCGACGGAGAAAAAGCCATCCTTCAGACTGGTTCTGATTTTCTTGCAGGGTACAATGGTGTTGGAGGAGTTACAGCCGAAGGGAGTGTTTCAAGCTACGAAATACACCGGAATATGAAAGCTCTCAGTCATCGTGTGACATTCATACTTATGACAAATATCGGCACATTCAATATAGAAATGAACATTCTTGCCGACAATACCGCTTCCGCCACGATCAGGGGGAACACTTCCGGGATGCTTACCTGGAGAGGAAATCTTGCTGCAATTTACAATGCAAAGATATTCAAGGGGCCAAACAGCTATTAATCAGATCAAAAGCATTATTTTATTAAAAACCACAGATACGGATTGCCTGTTTTTTGTACATTTAGGATAGTAAATGAAGCAAATTTAAACCATCCAAATGAAAAAGCAGGTATTTGTGTTTCTCATCATTGCGGTTGCATTAAGCAGCAATCTTGCAAGCGGACAGAACGGAAATTCTGTTACAGATTTAATTCTTAAGAGCTATTCTTCAAGGAATTACAGTTCAGAGAACGTTTCTGACCAGGATCTGAGTCTTATTCTCAGGTGTGGAATGAGAGCCCCGAGTTCAAGGAACGGACAGCCCTGGAAATTTACAGTGGTCAGAGATACCGCACTGACAAAACCGGTAATAAAGGATATAAAACAGGGGAATGTTCTCATAATTATATCCGGACCTGAAGGACAGCAGGAGAATCATGTTGTTGATTTTGATTGCGGGCTGGCTGCTGAAAACATGAATATTGCTGCACAAAGCCTTGGCCTTGGTGCAAGGATATATGGAGGTCCTGTAAGGTCGGTCAACAGCACAATGAAAGAACAATTGCAGATACCGGCAGGATACAGCGTTGTTACAATTCTCAGGATTGGACACATGGATAATAGTGTGGATGCAGTATCTGCAGCCTCCACCCGTAAAAATTTTGAAGATGTTGTGAACTTCAGGTAAAAAAGGATATGGCAAAACACATAGGTATTGTTGCCTGCAGCTATGAGGGAGCAGCTCTCTGCTACCAGACAATATGCAGGGAAGGATCTGTAATTATGGGAGAACATTCACATCCGGATGTTTCTCTTCATAATCATCCCCTAGGGGACTACATGGAATTTATTGAATCCGGCAACTGGGAGGGAGTGGCAGATATTATGCTTTCTTCAGGAGAAAAACTGAAGGCAACGGGGGCAGATTTTCTCATAAGTCCTGATAATACAATTCACCAGGCTTTTTCGTTTGTACTTAAAAGGACGCCTCTGCCCTGGTTGCATATAGGAGAAGAAGTTGCAAAGGAAGCAGCTAAAAACAAATTCAGGAAACTGCTCGTTCTGGGAACAAAATTCCTTATGGAAGGACCTGTTTATCCGGAAGTTCTGAGCAAACAGGGGATAGAGTATCTTATTCCCGAAAAGGAACAGCGTGAGAAAATAAATGAAATTATTTTCCGGGAGCTTGTTTATGGCATAATCAAGAATGACTCAAAGAAATTTTTCCTTGGGCTTATAAATGAATACCGCATGGAAGGCTGTGACGCAGTAATACTCGGGTGCACTGAAATACCACTTATAGTATTGCCTGAGGAATCATCACTTCCTGTTCTTGACTCAACCAGGATCCTTTCCCGTGCAGCTCTCAGATTTGCAACCAAGTGATTTTATTTTGACCTCAGATACTGAAGAGGCCAGTTTATTTCAGCTCCAAGTTCCCTGGCTGCATACAGCGGGAAATAAGGATTTCGAAGCAGTTCCCTGCCATACAGGACAAGGTCGGCTTTATTTTCAGTCAGTATCTGTTCTCCCTGGGCAGCATTAGTTATAAGGCCTACAGCAGCAGAAGGCATACCTGTTTTTTTTACAGCTTCAGAAAAAGGTACCTGGTATTCCGGGGCAAAAGGAATTTTTGCATCATGTATATTTCCTCCTGATGAACAATCAAGCAGATCAACTCCAGCCTTCATTAAAATACCTGCAAGCCGGGTACTGTCTTCAAGTGTCCAGCCACCTTCTCTCCATTCAGTTGAGGAAATTCTGACAAACAGAGGATTGTCTTCAGGCCAGACAGTTTTTACAGCCTGAATTACCTTAAGAAGAAGGCGGATCCTGTTTTCAAAACTTCCTCCGTATTCATCAGTTCTGCAGTTACTTAATGGTGACATGAATTCCTGGAGAAGATAGCCGTGTGCACTGTGTATTTCAATTATCCTGTAACCGGCTTTAAGTGCTCTTTCTGCAGCTGCCTTAAAAGAGTTTATAATTTTTTCTATTTCAACCATATCAAGAGGGTCAGGCTTCCTTTCTCCCGGGGAAAAAGGAAGATCAGACGGAGCTTTGGTAAGCCATCCTCCTTTATTAAGATCCAGTTGTTTTCCGCCATTCCAGGGAAGGTCGCATGATGCTTTTCTGCCTGCATGGGCAAGCTGAATTGCCGGAACAGATCCATGCTCCTCAATAAAGTTAACGATCTTCCGGAGTCCGGGAATATGATCATCACTCCATATACCCAGGTCCCCCGGAGTGATCCTTCCTTCAGGAACAACCGCTGTGGCCTCCTGGATTATGAGACCAGCACCACCTGCTGCCCTGGCTCCATAATGTACAAGATGCCAGTCTGATACATAACCATTACTTGCTGAGTACTGGCACATGGGAGGCATTCCGATTCGGTTTTTAATATTAACATTCCTGATTTTCAGAGCTGTGAAAAGTTTTGACATAATTCCCTGCATTAAAATTTCTGTAAAAATAACATGAAAAGAAATATAAGCCCAGTTAATTGTTTAACAGCAGTTTCAATTTCCCATTCTGACAGTCAGAGATATAAATAATTTAATTTATCTTGACATAATTATTTGGTAAACCCTGCAGTTATGAAAAGGATCCTCATCTTAAATTTATTGATTTTGCTTTCACTTCCGTTAATATCACAGAGGAAGGACACTGATGAAAGCCAGGATAAAAACAAGAAGGAAACTGTCGATAATAAGGATCAGCAGCAACCGGTACAGGTTGTAAACACAGATGAGGAAAAGAAAGAAAAGGAATCTGGTAATCCGGAAAAGCAATCACAGGATACAAGGTACCAGGAAAGCTCTTCGGGAGTCAAAAGGAGTATTCATTACAAATTCAGTACAGTAACTTCTGACAGTGATCCGGGTAATGGGATTTTCCGATATAATAAGGACAATAAAGAAGGGATAAGCTATATATATATCGATGATTTTGATCTGGCGGGAGAGAATCAGACAAAATGGTATTCAACATGGGACGATACTACCGGAGCAACAGGCAGGGGGAGAATAAATATTGTTGAATATGAGGGCAAAAATGTCAACATATTTGATGTTAAAGGAGTTTTTGTAAAAGCAGAAGGATACTGGAAAGTGCCTGTGGAATTCATATCAGGTTCATTACCTGCTGATGGAGCAGTGTATTATTATGTATTTGAGAGGATAAAGAATAAGGATAAATCCAGCAAGGATGAAGTTAATAAAGAGGAAGTTACAGCAGTTGTTACCCCTGTAGTGCCACAACCTGCAACACAGCCAGAAGCACAACCGGAACCAGCACCAGAACCAGCACCTGTGGTTCAACCAGTACCAGAACCAGCACCTGTGGTTCAACCAGTACCAGAACCAGCACCCGTTGTTCAGCCGACACCAGAACCAGCACC
>CAZEYY010000060.1:0-14594 GCA_964516485.1 uncultured Rikenellaceae bacterium | reverse complement strand
GAACCAGCACCCGTTGTTCAGCCGACACCAGAACCAGCACCTGTGGTTCAACCAGCACCAGAACCAGCACCTGTGGTTCAACCAGTACCAGAACCAGCACCCGTTGTTCAGCCGACACCAGAACCAGCACCTGTGGTTCAACCAGTACCAGAACCAGCACCTGTAGTTCAACCAGCACCAGAACCAACACCTGTAGTTCAGCCAGCACCAGAACCAGCACCCATAGTTCAGCCAGCTGTCCCGGAACAAGTCGCTGCCCAACCACAACCTGAGCCTGTACAACCAGCTCCTGTAATTGAGGTAAAGCAACCTGAACCGGAAAAGGAAGCAGAGCCAGTAACCGAAGCAACAAGACCCGAAAAGCCAAAACCACAACCACAACCAAGGACGAGAACTAATGTCCCGGGGCAGCAGCCACCAAGGCAGCAGGCTCCGAAACAGGAACAGCCCAGAACTGTGTCACAACCGGTTCAGAAAAGTGAACCAGCACAGCCGGCTCAGCAAAAGCCGGTAACACAGACAAGAACGACACAAAAGCCAGCACAACCCCAACCGGCGCCAGCCAAAAAAGAGACTCCTGTTTCACAACCTGCTTCAAAACCACAGCAACAGCAAACCTGGCCTTCCCAGCCGTCAACAAGAAATACTCAGCCCTCCCCATCAGTACCTTCATATCCATCAACCGGTGGTACTGTATATAGTGGGATTCCATCTTTTAAAAACTCTGATGGTTCAAGATTATGGCATGGAATTATTGAAGCCGGATATGGCCTGAAAACCGGAGATTACGGGCTCAATAATTTCAGAATGAATTTTATAGGCAGCATTAGTCTTGGAAAACATTTTAAGCTTGGTCTTGGCTTAGGCTACCGCAATTATTTTGACAATCCCGATAAGCATCCTGACTGGTACCTGGTTTCCGGTAAAACTCAGGTTCCTGTTTTTCTTGACATGCGGATTCTTTTCTCGAAAAAGAAATTGACACCATTTTTTGCACTTGGTATTGGAGGAACAACAGAAGCGAGCAAGGTTGACACAACAAAGCACGGTTCGTTTATAAATCCTTCTGCAGGTTTGTGGTTAAGGCTTGGCAAGAACTCGGCGCTTTTTGCTGATATTGCCTATGAAGGACTTCAAATGGAGTACGCAAGTCCGGTTGACAATATTCCATTCAGAAGGAAAAATAATTCAATAAGCCTGAACATAGGCATAGAATTTTAAAGAATTCAGCAATTATGGACCGCCGGCATTTTATAAAAACAACAATCATTGGTGCTGTTCTGTTTGACGTAGAATTTACATCCCAAAGAAAACTAAAAACGATTCCAATTAATCAATCTTTCTTTGGTCAGCAGAAGCATACTTCGTTTGCCTGGCTTGGAATGGCCGGGGCTATTATAAATTGCAGGGGTACAATTATACTTATAGATCCCCTGGTAAGTTATGGTCAGGATGAAAACACTTGTGAGACAGGGGATAAGCTTCTTGTTCCACATCCTGTAACTGCAGAACAGATACCAAAAGCTGATTATGTATGCTATACACATGCGGACAGTGATCATTTTGCTGAAAAAACTGCGAAGGCTTTAAACAGACGACTTGCTCCGGTTTTTATCTGTCCAGGTCCAATTTATGAAAAGCTTTTAAGTTTTGGTGTTGAGGAAAGAAGGCTTATCAGGATAAAGGATTTTGCCACATATTCAGCAGGTAATTCTGAAATATTCATCACCCCGGCTCTTCACGACTGGCAGAAAGTCAATCCCTGGAAAAGGGAGGATTGCTGCGGATATCTGATCAGGACACCAGATGGAAATATCTGGCACCCGGGTGATACCCGGCTGATTCCGGAACTTGAGGAGATCAAGAATGTTGATGTACTGTTTTTTGATGTCGCAGCAGTGGATTCACATCTGGGTCCCGAAGGTTCGGCAAGAATAGCTGAAACATCTGGTGCAAAAGTAATGGTAGCGTATCATTATGGCACCTTTGACCTGCCACCCGGTTCTTATGGAGGATGTGACCCTGATGATTCCCTGCCTTATGTAAAAGGCATGAAAGCAAAATTTCTGAAGCCTGATCCGGGAGAAGTATTCAGATTGTCAATGAATAAAATCAATTAAAAGAAATTCAATTATATGAAAGCACCTGCTGTTATTTTATTAACAATAGCCTTCACCGGTACAATAAGCATCAATGCCCAGAAAATAAGTCAGGAACAGAATGCTGGCATTCTTAAAGCCAGCCAGGGTATGACAATAAACCTTGAAGGACTTCTAACTGATAAACTTCCGCTAATTGAATACAGAAAAATTGTGGTTCCGGGCCCACAATACATCATTTCTGACGATCCTGAGTATATAAGGATTCCTGAGGCTGTTGCAGCAAGGGAAAAGGTACAGCCAGGATCCGTGCGTTTATATGTTTATAATGTAAATGCAGTGCAGGAACCTGTCAAGATGGAAAGAAAGATAACAGCAGTGATAAGGAATACAGGCGATTCTGATATGCATTTAAAGATTCTGAAGTATTCATCACAAAAACCATCAACAGATTATTTTGGGATTGCAAAACAAGGGCTTGTTGATTATTTCAATTCAGTTCCACATAAAAACCCTGTTGTTATAAGACCCGGAGAGTTTGCTGCAATTGACGAGAAACTTGAAAATAACAGGGTAAAATATGATGAACTTGTTCACGGCTTTTATGAATTTGTGATTGATCAGCCCGGGGAGATAAGTGTAGTTCAGACTGATCCTTCAGTAAGGGGATCAGATGCTGCAAAGCGATTGACTGAAGTTCATCCTTCCAGTCGTACAAATGCCGGCCGGGGCTTATTCGGTGTAAGCAATTACCTGGTGACTGCCAGGGATACAATCGATACAACACAGCCTGCTTCAAAGATAATTGTGGCTGATGGAAAGCTTGATCCCTGGGTCAACGGCATTGACGGGAGTACCGGCCGGATAATGAATCTGGCGGGCAATTACGGAGTTATTTATGAGATTGAGGTGAACTGGAAAAGCACTGACGGGAGAGGACTGGCACTGGTAACATGGAATGCAATGGCCGGGGCAAAGTGGTGCGATGGAATGGTGAATGCAATAAAGGTAAGCGCCGGGAAATTCAGGGAGGGTTTTGTCACTGTCCCGTCAGACAAAGCCTACAATACAGGAAATCCTGAGGCAGTATTATTGCAGGTATTTTTACCTGATAAAAACAGCAAGGTGCAGAAGATAAAAATTACGTTTACTCCTCCCGGAGCCACATGTTTACCGGTACCGATGGCTTTGGTGCCGGTCAGTTTATAAATATTTTCAGCATAATTTCATTATCTGAGAACTATTCCGACGGGACAATGGTCTGAACCTTCAATGTCTTCGCGGATAAAGGCTTCCTTAACTTTCGGCATAAAAAACTCTGACACAAGGAAATAATCGATTCTCCAGCCAATGTTTTTCGATCTGGCTCCGGCCCTGTATGACCACCATGAATAACGTTGCTTTGCATCAGGATACAGGGTTCGGAATGTGTCGGTAAGCCCGCCATTCACAAACCTGTCCATTCCGTCAATTTCCTCCTGCATATATCCTGCATATTTGTTGTAATTGGCCTTTGGATTGGCAAGGTCGACAGCTTTATGAGCAACATTAAGGTCACCGCATACTATTACAGGTTTTGTTTTTTCAAGGTTTTTCAGATAGTTGAAGAATGCAAGATCCCATTCCTGCCTGTATCCCAGTCTTTTAAGCTCACTACCTGAGTTTGGAACATATACATTTACCAGGAAAAACTCCTTTGTCTCAAAGCAGATAACCCTTCCCTCTCCATCATGTTCAAGGATGTCAATGCCCATTGAAACACTTACAGGATCGGTCTTGGAGATTATGGCAGTCCCTGAATAACCAGCCTTTTCAGCAGAATTTGCAAAGACCTTATAACCTTTAAGTGAATCGAGAGTTTCGGCAACCTGCTGTGGATTTGCCTTTGTTTCCTGCAGGCAGAGGATATCAGGATTGAGTTGTTGCAGGTCAGAGAAGAAATTCTTCTTTGCTATAGCACGTATTCCATTTACATTCCACGATATTATTTTCATAGTTTTTCTGATAGAAGTTTAAATTAACAACGAGTAAAAGCTTATTCGAAGATCCCTGATATTTTACCTCCTCTTTCAATAATCCTGTCAAGGGCCAGTATTCCCAGCATGAGTTGTCTTGCATGGTGGTAGTGTTCCATTAAGTTGCTTACCGGTTTTGTCACTTTCCTGTCACCTCCCGAATACCAGAATTTATTGTTTCTGTCACAGAACTTATCATAAACATATTTATCTGTTCTTTCAAAATGCCTCAGCGCCCATTCGTCACCTGTATGTTCTGCCAGGAAGAGAGTTCCGTTGAGCACTTCCTGCTGGCACCACAGTGATTTGCTGAGTGTCCAGGTATAGCTTTCAGTATTCTGGATTGCATCAAAATAACCCCCGTAGAGATAATCAGCTGAAACATCGACATGTTTTTTAAATACAGCTTCAGCTCTTCTGAACAGATCAGTATTGTGAGTTCTGGCAGCTTCGAACATAACAAATGCAAGAGTCTCAAGACCGTGACCCGTAACTGAGAAAAGAGAAAACTCATTGTCGGGAGTTGAAAGATCATGGTTTATATACTCATTTGTAAGGCCGTGATCCTTATTTACATGGTAGTTCATTATTGCATCAACGCATCTGCCTGCCAGCTTTTCGAGTTCAGCATCGGGTTGATGTTTCAGCATCTGGGTCGACAGGCTCAGGAATATCATCCAGTGGCCAAGGACTCTCGGACCCTTAATCCGTGGAGTACCCTTGAAGTAAGCGAAATTATATTCATAATCAGGCGCTTCGTATCTTTCCAGGCAATCGAACATTATTTTTTTTGCCAGTTCCCTGTATTTTTTATCACCGGATGCTTTTGAAAATTCAGCCAGGCCTTCAGCAACAAACAGGCTTCCGTAAATGTCACCAGGCCCGGTAAGCGGATGCCCTTCTCTGGAAAATTTCTGTGGCCAGAAGCTTTTGTCTGAAGGCTGGAGTGTAAGAAGAAGATCCTTTGACTTTTCAGCGATCCTGAAATATTCAGGATTCTTTTCGATATTGTTGTACAAAAAGGAATACAACCATAAACCACGTCCTACAAACCATGAGGTCTTATTATAGTTCTCGGCCTGCCCTGTCCTGACATCGAGATAGCAGATAACTCCTCCATGCTCGTGGTCAATTGCATACCGGGACATGTTTGGCAGGAAATAATCAAAAAGTTCAGTTTTGTACTTATCGCGCAGCTTTTCCGGGCTCATTCCTGCAAGGCTTATAAGCATTTTGCCCTTGTTCTTTATTGTTTTTTCTTCAGATATAAAGTCATAATTTCCTGTCATTGCAATCGCACCAATACCTGATAAGGTTCCGCACCTGACGAAATCGCGACGGGAGAGTTCCTGTTTTTTCACTTTGCTGCAGTTTAATTTTTCAAATTTACTCAGAGCGGATAAGTTTTCAAATCAGTCGCTGATAAAAAACAAACAACCTTTAAACATAATTGTTGTCTGTTATGAAGGCAATACATCGATTGTTTACAAATTTTCAGAAGATGTTAATTACTCATTTTACATATTCACCCGTGAAAAATTAATTTTAAGGCATATATTGTTCAATTGTTTTCTGTTTTTATGAGTGATTTGAAAGGTTTGTATATTGAGGGGACCAAAAAAACTCCCAGGGTTGAGTTTACCAATCTTACAGGGGAACTTGTTCTTGAAGGCAGATCAATACCTGAAAATGTTATCAAGGTATATGAACCGCTTATTTCATGGATCAATGAATATATAAAAGCTCCATGCATCACAACAAATCTTCATATTAAGATTGAGTATTTTAATTCATCATCACTTATCTGGATTGTTAAAATCATTATGTCTCTGAGCAAGATTGACATGAAAGGAGCTGTTCTTTATGTCCATTTTTACTTCGAGATCCAGGATTTTGAAGAAGGTATTTCAGAGGAGCTGAAAGACCTTATTGACGTTCTTGCAGGTAAGATCCGTGGTACAAAATTCAATATTGCATTCAAGACTCACGGGATGAACAGTGAGGGGAAGATAATAAAGGATTCGACGCTACTTCTCTGAAAGCTCAGTATTATCATTCAAAAATTAAGTTGTTTTAACATAAGAAGGAGGCTGTATAAAGTCTCCTTTTACTATTTTTGTTTACCAACCTTTTAACTTAAACAGACCATGAAACGCAGAGAAATAATAAAAACATTGTCAGCCATTCCTGTTGCAGGAGGTTTAATGTCTATTGAGCCGCTTGTAGGATCAGCTGACCAGAAAAAACCCGCCGCAAATGCAGGAAGATTAGCTAATCCTGCTCCCGGTGCGCTGGCTTTAGGACCGCAGATATATCAGTCGATAGGAGTGGAGCCTGTAATCAATTGCAGGGGAACATTCACTGCAATAGGTGGTTCCCTCGAGCTGCCCGAGGTTCGCAATGCAGTCGATTTTGCATCGCAAAACTATGTTGTAATTGATGAACTGGCCATGGCTGTTGGCAAGAGGCTTGGTGAGATCACCGGCGCTGAGTGGGGAATGGTTTCTTCAGGTTGTGCAGCCGGAATGAAGCATGTTGCTGTAGCCTGCATTACTGACGGTGATCCTGAAAAACTTGTCAGGGTACCGGATCTTACAGGCTTTACAAAGACAGAAGTCATTGCTCCGCGTTATTCAAGAAACCAGTATGACCATGCAATACGAAATGCAGGTGTGAAACTTATAACAGTTGATACAATGGATGAGCTTAAAAAAGCAATAAGCTCCAGGACTGCAATGATTTATCTCTTCTCTGCACCTCAGGAATATGATAAAGGACCTATGTCGATTGATAATGTATCTGCTGTTGCAAAAGAAAATAATATTCCTATTCTTGTTGATGCGGCAGCCGAAGTACTGACGATACCAAATATACACCTTAACAGGGGTGCTACTATAGTTGCATACAGTGGTGGCAAGGCAATAAGAGGACCACAGTGTGCAGGACTTCTTCTCGGCAAGAAAGATCTTCTTTTCTCGGCATGGCAGGCAAGTTCACCACACCATGGCCCCGGAAGAGATAATAAGGTTGGCAAGGAAGAGCATATAGGCATGCTTGCTGCGATTGAGACCTGGGTAAAACGCAATCATGCGGAAGAGGAAAAAACATGGATTTCATGGCTTGAATATATTTCAAAGAAAGTCACCACAATAAATGGTGTAACTACAAAGATTACCGAACCACAGGGTGTAGATAACAGGAGCGCCCGCCTTTCAATAAACTGGAATCCTGAAGCGTTTAATCTTACCGGAGAAGAAGCTGTTGATGATCTGACTAACAACAAGCCCAGAATATCAATAAACGGAAGAACAAATCCGCGTGAAGGTGTTGCATCTCTTTCTATAAGCGCTCATATGATGCAACCCGGGGATGAAAAAATAGTTGCGGACCGTATCTATAACCTGCTTGCACAGAAAAGAGAAAAGAAAACTGTTGTTGTGGAAGCTCCTGCTGCAAATATTACAGGCCATTGGGACGTATCAGTGGAATTCTACTCCGGAAAGGGAGAACATAAACTGTTCCTTGCTGAACAGAACGGAAATGATCTGAAAGGCACACATAAAAGCACCTTCTCAATGCTCGACCTTTCAGGAAGAATTGAAGGCAGGAAAGTAAGACTTCAGAGTTTTTACCGTGAAAACGCGGAATCAATACCCTATACCTTCGACGGAATCCTTGAAGGAGACTCATTTGCAGGTGTATTGTACCTTGGAGAATACCGCTCAGCAAATTTTGTTGCAAAGAAGTCTGAGTTCAGGCAGAGGCAGGGAAACAGCATTTCTGTACCGGGATACGGTGCAAAGAAAGCAAATTCCTGGTAGGTAGGTTGATTGGGGGTGTCTAAATAGAATTTATAACCACAAAGTGCACTAAGTTCGCACAAAGGTAACTCAAAGGTAAATCGCTGATTATTATTTCTTTGTGATCTTTGTGCTCCCGATAGCTATCGGGATACTTTGTGTCCTTTGTGGTTAAATGATTCTGACTTTCTCAACATCCCCATGGTATATTAAATCTGTCCCAGTGAATCGCCGAATCCTGTGGCAATTATATTGAAGTTGTATACAGCTGCTGATTCATCGCGAATCTCAACATTCACAGTACCTTCGCTCTGCAGCATAAATATCCTGAATCTGCTGTAATCGTTGTTATTCTGTTCAATCAGGATACCTCCGGTTTTGTTCCATCCCCTTGATGAAGTAAGTTCAATTTCTTCGCCTTTGGTATTTTTCATTTTTATGATAACTGTACCTGTTGATTTTTCCAGAGGATTTGATTTGGAGGACTTATACAGCAGGATGCCTGCATTTTCCTTATTGAGCATAAATGTTACATAAACCTTTCCATTTGAACCATCCTGATCAGAAAAAGTACCCTCTGTATCGAACCTTGCATATTTCCTCTCAGTGGTTTCGCCACCGGCCTTTGTATAGTTTTTAACCACCCAGGGATTTACAGCAGGCTTTGGTGTAACTGCTTTTGGTTTGGAAGGGGCTTTAGGTTTTGCAGTGCTTACCGGCGGCTCGGGAGAATGGCATGACACAGCCAGCAGAAGGATGGGAATCAATATCTTTTTAATCATACTGTTGCTTAGTTTGGGTCCGGCAATATTAATAATTATGTCATTACCTTCAAACCTCAGGCTTCATAATATTGTCATTTATGAGACATTGCAGTTAATGATTCTTAAATGTAATGACAGTTTTTAAACAGGTATTGCCGGATTTGCTCATTCTTGTTTAAATTCGTGCCGTTTATAATACATGAATTCAGAAGGAGGGGAGAAATGAAATACAGGAAATTCGGGCTGCTTGACTGGCAACCATCTGCACTTGGTTTCGGAAGCATGCGTCTTCCGTGTGTTGATAATCAGCCAATGAGCGCCAACATAGACGAAGATCTTGCAATCAGAATGATACGCCATGCAATAGACGATGGAGTTAATTATATTGATACCGCTTATCCCTACCACCAGGGAAACAGTGAAAAAGTTGTGGGTAAAGCCCTGCGCGACGGATACAGAGAACGTATAAAACTCGCTGACAAGCTACCTGTGTGGCTTGTAAATGAGCCTGCTGATTTTGACCGGATACTTGATGAGCAGCTTGACAGGCTCGGTACAGATCACATTGATTTCTATTTATTACATGCCCTGACAAAAAAACGCTGGTCTGAAAATGTTCTCAAAAACGGACTTATTGAAAAAGCACAGTCAGCAATTAAAGACGGACGAATAGGTTACCTTGGTTTTTCTTTCCATGATTCATTTAATCTTTTTGAGGAGATTGTAAAGGCTTATGACTGGACTTTCTGCCAGATACAATATAACTATATGGATATTAATAATCAGGCTGGTGTAAAAGGTCTTAAGCTGGCTGCAGGAAAGGGACTTGGTGTCATTGTGATGGAACCACTCCTGGGTGGTCACCTTGCAAATCCACCTGCTTCTGTAAGGGCTGCCATGGACGAAGTGGCTGACCGCTATACCCCTGCCGATCTCGCACTGAAGTGGATCTGGAATCAATCCGAGGTTTCCCTTGTGCTGAGCGGGATGAGTACAATGGAACAGGTTGAGCAAAACCTCATTTCAGCCGAGGGATCATCACCTGACAGTTTTGGAACGGTTGAAAAAAAAGCTATTGCCGGCTTACGAAAAAATTACAGGGCGGGAATTGCCATCCCGTGTACAAACTGTAAATATTGCATGCCCTGTCCGCACGGGGTTGAAATACCGGTAAATTTTGAATTATTCAATCATTCACACCTTTATAATGATCTGCCTGCAGCAAGATTCAGATATTCAATATACCTGACCCAGGCGCAGCGATCGGATAAATGTGTTGCATGCAGGGAATGCGAGGAAAAGTGTCCGCAGCAGATCCCCATAAGTACCTGGATGCCAAAGGTCTCGGAGCTTCTTCAATAACAGGGTCTAATTAATTACAATTTCGTCTGTGAAGATGAAGTGCCCTGATTTATTATGCGCGGTAATCCTGATATAACGGCCGTTTATTCCATTCAGAGATCCTGAAAAAGTCTTGAATAACAGTCTTTTGTCACTTCCGGGAATATCATTTTTAACTGTCAGTATCCTTTCGAAGCTGCTTCCGTCAGCAGATACTGAAACTTCAACATCATCAGGCATGAATACCCCCGGACCTGTTATCTGCATGAAGGTGGCAGAAAAGCTGTTCAATCCGGTTTCCCTGCCCATGTCAACAGTGACATCCATATCAGTTGTGAAGCCCTGCCAGCGGCCATCATTATAACTTTGTCCTCCGCGATAACCGTCAGTTAAAGTGCCTGCATCACCAGCAGGATAAGACAAGTTCCACATTTTGTGATATGTTACCTTTTTGCCTATTGCCTTGTGGTAGTCTGCCGGGAGGGTCAGTTCAGGTTCCTGTGCCTTTCCGTTTACAAAGATGGCAGCTCTGATTGTACTGCTTCCGCTTACATAGAAAGTTCCATTATAAGGGGCAGATCCGGAGTAAGGCTCTGTACCATCAGTTGTATAGAATATCTCTGGACGGTATTTTTCACTGTCGAATGTGATACCGATCCGTTTTTCAATTGTATCAACCTGTGTTATTGGTATCAGGGCATACGAAGGATTGTATTTGTAGTTTATTCCCATCCGTGTAAGCTGTGGCAAGTGGTTGTTAAGCCGGTATTTAAATGAATCCCAGTTTTTTACAGAATCCGGAGACCATACAGCTTCCGAAAGGGCAATCAGGCGTGGAAAGATCCGTGAATCAGCTACTTTTTCCGACGGAACCATTTCAGCCCAGACTGAAGCATGGGCACCTATAATAAGATTAGCCTTACCAGCAGGAATTGTTTTCCTGACAACATTGAAATGGTACACATTATACAGGGCATTTCCTTCACCGGCGAAATATAGCGGATCGCCCTGGGCATTTATTACCCGGTTTCCGTTTGCAACAGCCTTTTCAGGCACCGAAGCAACCCAGGTACGCCAGTACATTATATTAATATCCGGGTTGACGCCTCCCTCAAGTGCTTCGTCCCATGCAATTGTCTCCCTGCCTTTTGATTCCAGAAATTTCTGTACCCTCCGTACAAAGTAGCTTTGCAGCTCATCAACATTCCTTATGCCGTTCTGCTTCATGAACCTCATGCATTCACCTGATGAAGCCCAGAATTTCTTATCAACCTCATCAGCGCCGATATGAATGTACCGGGAAGGAAAAATTTCAAGAATTTCGGTAAGTATGTCCTCGACAAAAGAATATACTTCTTCTTTTCCAGCGCACAGTGGTGATGAAAAAAGTTCTCCATGCTCTGGTTTGTTTGAGCAGCTGAGGTATGGGTAGGCGCTTATTGCAGCCATCATGTGCCCCGGCATGTCTATTTCAGGGATTATCTCAACATGTTTGGCCCGGGCATAGCTTACAAGGTCGAGCAGCTGGTCCCTTGTATAGTAACCGCCATACAGCTGTTTACCGTCTTTTGTTATAATATACTGAGGATCAAGGTTGAAGTCAGGATTTTCCACTGCTCTTTTAATACACATTGAATCGAGTCTGTTGAATGTGCGCCATGCACCCGCTGAGGTCAGCAGAGGGTATTTTTGTATCTCCACCCTCCAGCCCTGATCATCGGTAAGGTGCAAGTGCAGCCTGTTAAACTTGTACAGTGCAAGGCGGTCGATGGATTTTTTAATATAGTCAGCTGAGAAAAAGTGACGTGATACGTCCAGATTGAGGCCTCGCCATTCAAAGGAAGGGGCATCGTAAATGTTCATTGCAGGCAGGTTAACAGAGCGGACAATATTCCCTGATCCTGTTTCCTTTTGAATAATCTGCCTGAGTGTCTGGATTCCGTAAAAGATACCGGCAGGGCCGGCAGCCGAAAGCTTTATTGTCAGCTCAGTAATCACGAGCTCATAGGCTTCAGGATCCATTGCTCTGTCAGAGACCTGTATTTCGATGGCATTATTACCTTTTCCTTCCGGCAGAACTTGTCCCAGTGTTTCTTTAATCAGAGACTGAAGTTCAGATACTTCATTGGTAAACAGGCCATTATCATTGATTTCAATCCTTGTTTCGGAAGAAAGTTTAAAATGACCGTTTCCCATGTTCACTTGTGCAGGAGCAGGAATAACAGGCAAAGGCTCCTGGTTCCCCGGATTATTTGTGCAGAAGGTTATAAATACGCTTAAGACTATCAGAGTAAATGCAATATGTTTTTTCATTGTCCCGGATGTTTGGATAATGCAATATATACAAAAGTGGCAGATTTTGGCAGGGAGGCAAAATCATAAAATTATTACGTGAGGATTGTCAGACCTTTCCAATACTGATATTTTAACTATTTTTAATTACTTTTACAGGAGAACCACCTGAAGACCTGCTGAAGCAGGTTTGGTATTTTAACAGGTCATATACTGAAAAGTAAATTACAAACAAGAAAATGAACAAGCGGCAACTTGAAATCAGAACATCAATTCAGATTCAGAAACCTGCAAAAGAAGTGTATGAAGCCATTGCAGATCCAGGCAAAATGGCAAATTACTTCATCTCTGAAAGCAGCGGAAGGATGGAAGCCGGCAAACAGCTTATGTGGAAATTTGCCGAATTTGACATCGTGTTTCCCGTGAGGATCAGTAAAACTGAACAGGACAGCTTTATATCATTTTTTTGGGATGTCGATGAAAATGAGCACCTTGTAGAGATTGAGCTACAATCGCGGAAGGATGCTTCAACTGTAGTTACAATTTCAGAAAAAGGCAGACCGAATGATGAAAAAGGGATAGAATGGCTTAAGGGAAATACAGCAGGATGGGCCAATTTTCTTGCCTGTCTGAAGGCCTACCTTGAATATGGTATTAACCTCAGGAAAGGAGCATTCGGCTTCCTGTCAGATAAGTCACCTGAATGAATCAATAGAAACAATAGTTATTATAATCCATCGTAATATGAAAACACAAAAAGTAATTTCAATCCTCATTTTATCATTATTTTTTATTCCAATATCAGCTCAGGAAGAGACCGAAACCGCTCAGACGCAGGACAAGATCCAGTCATTCACAAAGTATGATTTTGTAGCCGGCGACAAGATCCTGTTTTTTGATGATTTCTCACAGGATGCAATTGGAGATTTTCCCGCATTATGGAATACTGACGGATCAGGAGAAGTGCAGACAATAAGCAATTATCCTGGCAAATGGCTTAAGACAACATCTGACGACAATGCTTATTGTCTGATGAAAGACCTTAAGCTGCCGAATGATTTCATTTTTGAATTTGATGTTATACCAACTCCGAAGGATCCGGATGAGGATGACAGCTTTTCCAATTTTGGATTTACCTTTTACAGATGTCAGGATGAGTTTCTGCAGACTGACATAGTTCCCGGAGAAAAAGGTTTTTCAGTAATTGTGGGCACAGACGGATGGAAGGCAGATAGTTATGAAGATGGCGACTATACTGTTAATCTGGCAAGTGAGCTGGCGCCTGTTAAGATAAATAAGCTGAATCATGTTATATTATGGGTGCAAAACCGGAGATTAAGGATTTACTATGACGGACAGAAGGTCATTGATGGCCCCACAGCTCTTCCTGCAAACACAACGTATAACAGGTTCCGGATTGCCATGTATGGCAGGTCAGGCCATCCTTTCTTCTCAAACATAAAAATCACAACAGCAGCTCCTGATACAAGAAGCAAGCTGCTTACAGAAGGTAAACTCATTTCTTATGGCATTTATTTTGACTCCGGAAAAGATGTTGTAAAACAGGAATCGTACGGAGCGCTTAATGACATAGCTGTGGTTCTCAAGGAGAATTCCGGAGTAAAGATAAAGATTACCGGTTACACCGACAGCGATGGGGATGATGCCCTCAACCTTGACCTTTCAAAACGCAGAGCTGCGGCAGTAAAGAATGAACTGGTAAAGACATTCGGAATTGATGCTGCCCGCATACAGACTGATGGTAAGGGAGAATCTGAACCTGTTGCACCAAACACAAATGCCGAAAGCAAAGCCAAAAACAGGAGGGTTGAATTCATTAAGCTGTAATCACCTTCAGAAAAGAAAAAATTAGGGATAAGCTAAGGCAGCCTGTAAACAGTTGTTCATAAGCAGCTTATAAGATAGAATATTACAGAGCTGACAGATTCATTTTGTCAGCTCATATTTTTGTATTATTAAAATTTGTTCTTAAATTGCAGATTAATTCATTTATTTAATAGCCCTATTAAGAAATGACAGAAAACAACAATAATACTGAAAAGGAAATCCTGGATGCAGCTGAAAGGCTTTTCCTGAAGAAGGGTTTTGCGCTGACCTCCACCACCGAGATCGCAAAAGAAGTAGGATGTAATCAGGCACTTGTTCATTATTATTACAGAACCAAGGAAAAATTGTTCACAGGAATATTTGAAAAGAAGGCACTTCTTTTCCTGTCAGATTTCATAAATGGAAGCAGAAAAGATCTCCCTTTTGAGGAAAAGA
>CAZEYY010000059.1:0-22492 GCA_964516485.1 uncultured Rikenellaceae bacterium | reverse complement strand
TAACAGTAAAACATGATAATAACACCTTTTTAAGATTTTTTATTACTGTTTACTGCAATTAATCCGGAATTTTAAATAGTATTGCATACAGAATACGTTCCATACAAATAAAACCGGGCTTACACATGGACAATTCAATAGCAATACTATCGGTTACAGCAGTTTCCCTGGGCTTCATTCATACTCTCCTCGGGCCTGACCATTACCTACCGTTTATAGTCCTGAGCCAGGCAAAGAACTGGTCGCTCAGAAAAACAATGTGGATAACATTTTTCTGCGGAATAGGTCATGTTCTGAGCTCCGTATTGCTTGGAATGGCAGGCATACTTGTCGGTATTTCGGTAAGCAAACTTGTTGACGTGGAATCATTCAGGGGAAATATTGCAGCATGGTTATTCATTGCATTTGGACTTGTATACCTCATAATAAGTATCCGCAACCTTGTCAGGAAGAAGAAACACACTCATTCACACTTTCACCTGGGTGGCGAGAAGCATGTGCACGAACACAATCACCAGGATGAACATACTCATATACACCAGACTGATGTTGTAAGCACAACACCCTGGATACTTTTCCTCATTTTTGTATTTGGTCCCTGTGAACCTCTGATTCCGATACTTATGTATCCGGCTGCCGAAAACAATATAGGCGGTACAATACTTGTTTCAGTCCTCTTTTCAGTTGTGACAATTGCGACAATGATGACGATTGTCCTGGCCTTCAAGCTGGGACTCAGCAAGATAAACCTCAAGCCTGTAGAGAAATACAGTCATGTGATTGCCGGCGGAATGATCCTATTCTCAGGGCTTGCGATACAATTCCTGGGCTTGTAGCTTACTGTGAAACGGGTCTGTTTTCCTGTATAAAACCTTAACAGGGTTCTCTTTATTCTAATTAAATGTTAGCTTTGCATATATTTTTATTGTAATGAATTACGACTATAATACACAGCGAAAAAGGATGGCACTGCCTGAATATGGCAGGAACGTGCAGAGAATGGTTGACCATGTTAAAACCCTAAAGGACAGGGATGAAAGGAACAGGGCCGCCAAGACTGTCATCCAGGTGATGGGAAACCTCAATCCACATCTGCGCGACATAGGTGATTTCAAGCACAAGCTGTGGGACCATCTTTCAATAATCGCTGAACTTGATCTTGACATTGATTCTCCATATCCTGCACCTGAAGCATCAAAACTCGTTGAGAAACCGAATACAATACCATACTCACAGGGAAATATAAGATGGCTGCATTACGGAAGGATAATTGAATTAATGATCAAGGCTGCATGCGATCTTGAAGAAGGTGAAGAAAAGGAATACCTTACTACACTCATCGTCAACCAGATGAAAAAATCATACATCACATGGAACAGAAGCCAGGTTCCCGATGAAGTGATAATAAATGACATGAAGCTGCTTTCACGCGGCAGGTTGAAGATGACCGAAGGTGTGAGAATACTGGAAGTAAGGGAGCTGATGCCTCAGCCAAAGAAAAAACCACAGGGCAAACCACAGCACAAGCAGTCAAACAAACAACAGTACAACAAGAAGAAAAACTACGGCAGACGCTGATTTTTAAGCTGCCGCCTGATCCATTATTATTGCAGAATCCTGTTCCGGCAGGTTTCTGTTAATCCTTGTACTACTTTCGCCTGAAAAACGTTTTGGCCAGATGTTTCCCTAAACCTCTGCCAATTTGTCAAATTATACCTCTTGGCAAAAATTTTGATCAAATGATATATACTAATGTGAAACTGTGTTAATGATGATGAAGAAAAAGCATAAAACCGAAGAAGAGGAAGTAAAGGACAACAGCACAGAAACAGCTGATAATAAACAAAATACAGATACAACAACTGAGCAGGACCAGCAGCAGGAAAACGGAAATGCTCCAGCCGGGGAAGCCGGACAGGAAACAAGTCCGGGCCAGGCTGAAGCCGGTGCAACTGACAAGACTGCCCGGGAACTTAAGGAAACACTTGCAAAACTGGCAGAAATGCAGGATAAATATATCCGCCTTTCTGCTGAATTTGACAACTACCGTAAAAGGACCTTAAGGGAAAAAATGGATCTCTCCAAATTTGCCACAGAGGAAATACTCCTGAGGATAATTCCGCTGATGGATGATTTTGACAGGGCCCTGAAACACATGGAAGATGGTACAGACTGCACAGCTATGAAAAGCGGCATTGATCTGATCTACACAAAATTCAGTGAGTTCCTGAAACAAAACGGAGTAAAGGAAATAGAAGCCCTGAACGGTAACTTCAATGTTGATATACATGAGGCAGTTGCCAAGGTTCCTGTAAGCGAAGAGGAAAAGAAGGGAAAGGTTGTTGACGTGGTTCTTAAAGGCTACTTCCTTCAGGATAAAGTTATCAGGTTTTCAAAAGTAGTTGTAGGTGAATAAGTCAGATTCCACACTGTAATGAGTGGCTTATCTTAAACAATTGACATGACGGGAAAAAGAGATTATTACGAGATTCTGGGTGTTTCAAAGAATGCCACCAAAGAAGAAATCAAAAAGGCTTACCGTAAACAGGCTTTAAAATTTCATCCCGACAAGAATCCGGGAGACAAGAAAGCTGAAGAGAATTTCAAGGAGGCTGCCGAAGCCTACGAGGTTCTGAGTGATGAAGATAAAAAAGCCCGTTACGACCGGTATGGTCATGCCGGTATGGGTAACTCAGGAGGTTTCGGCGGACATACAATGACAATGGATGATATTTTCTCCTCCTTTGGCGATATTTTCGGTGATGCCTTCGGAGGCTTCGGTGCATTCGGCGGAGCCCGCAGGGGAAAAAGAGTGAACAAGGGAACAAACCTGAGGGTGAAAGTAAAGCTCAACCTGCAGGAGATTGCTGCCGGCTGTGAGAAAAAGATCAAAGTCTCAAAATATACTACATGCGATACCTGCGGCGGCACAGGAGCTGCAGATTCATCAAGTGTTTCAGACTGTTCCACCTGCCATGGTTCGGGACATGTTACACGCATAACTAACACAATGCTAGGACAGATGCAGACAACTTCGGTCTGTCCTGCCTGCGGAGGTGAGGGAAAAACAATCACTAAAAAATGCACCTCATGCTATGGCGAAGGCATTGTTCAGAAGGAGGAGGTTATTAAGATCAACATTCCTGCCGGCGTAAGCAAGGGAATGCAGATGTCGGTTTCAGGAAAAGGCAATGCTCCGCGTAGAGGAGGGGTTAACGGCGATCTTCTTGTTGTAATTGACGAAGATGAACATCCTGAACTTATCAGAGAGGGCAACGATCTGATATACAACCTGTTCATCAGCATCCCTGATGCAATTCTCGGAACTCATGTTGAAATACCAACTGTTGATACAAATGTTAAAATAAAGATAGAACCCGGCACACAACCAGGCAGAATATTGCGACTCAGGGGTAAAGGACTCCCCGAAGTGAACGGATATGGCCGCGGTGATCTTCTTGTTAATGTGAATGTATGGATACCTAAAAATCTTAACCGCGAAGAACTAAAGGTTTTTGAAAAATTCAAAGAATCTGATTCATTCACACCAGACCCCGATAAAAATGACAAGGGCTTTTTTGAAAGAATGAGGGGCTATTTTGAGTAAGACTTACTTTTAATATATTTACAGGTAATAAATCATCGTTAAATAATACTCTTAATGGCTCTTTTTGAAGCAACAAATGTATCCAAGCAGTATGGTAATCAGCTGGCTCTGGATAATGTAAGCATTGCCGTGCCCAAACAAAGCATTTATGGTTTGCTTGGTCCGAACGGCGCAGGCAAAACAACCCTGATAAGGATAATAAACCAGATCACAGGACCTGATACCGGTGAATTATTCCTCGACGGGAAGAAACTCCGCCCTGAAGATGTTCAGCTCATTGGCTATCTCCCCGAAGAAAGAGGCTTGTATAAAAAAATGAAGGTTGGAGAACAGGCTCTGTACTTCGCCCAGCTTAAAGGCCTCTCAAAACAGGAAGCTATGCGCAGACTGAAATACTGGTTCAAAAAACTTGACATAATCGACTGGTGGGGCAAGAAGGTCGAGGAACTGTCAAAGGGAATGGCCCAGAAAGTCCAGTTTGTAACAACAGTCCTTCACGAACCAAAACTGCTGATCTTCGATGAACCATTTACAGGTTTCGACCCTGTAAATGCGAATCTGATAAAGAATGAGATCCTTTTCCTCAGGGAAAGAGGCGCCACAATTATCTTCTCAACGCACAACATGGAATCGGTCGAGGAGCTGTGTGATGACATAACCCTCATCAACAAGGCTAAAACAATACTCCAGGGCAGTGTGAATGAGATCAGGGGAAAGTGGGCCGCTAATGAATTCGACCTCGTGTTCGAAGGCGATATTACAATTGAGGGAAATTCACATTATTCAATCCTCAACAGGAAGTTTGAAAATAATAAGAGCCTTTTACGCCTTAAAACTACTTCCGACATATCGACAAATGATCTGCTTCAGACAGCAATCAAAGCAGGATCAGTACTGTCATTCAATCCTGCCCTGCCATCGATGAATGAAATATTCATAAGGGTTGTTGAAGCCCGGAACTGATCATTTACAAACCCCGAAAACAACTGTATATGAACAAGATATCCGTCATTATAAAGCGAGAATACATCACCAGGGTCAGGAAAAAGTCCTTCATAATCATGACAATCCTCGCACCCCTCCTCATGGCTGCCATTGTAATACTGCCAACAGTACTTATGATGAACCAGAAAGGCGATCATAAAAAAATTGCCGTGATCGAGGAAAATACCGATCTCTTCAAGGGGGTGATTAAAAACACCCAGGATGCAGAATTCGTCTATTTGCCAAATACAAGCTTTGACCAGCTGAAGGATTCCATTTATAAAAAGGTCTATTACGGTGTACTTTACATTTCTCCGGAGGTAGTTACTGTACCGAACGCAATACAACTTATATCTGAAAAACAGCCTCCTATCGGCCTTCTGGAACATATTGAGCGTTCACTCGAAAAGGAAATAGAGAAACAGAAGCTTGTTGCCTACAACATTGGCAACCTCGACGAGATAATGAAGAACATCAACACCGAAGTGTCAGTCCAGACAAAGAAGATCGATGAAACCGGTGAAGTAAAAGAAACAAGCACAGGCATCGCCATGGCGCTTGCCTACATCTTCGGATTACTTATGTACATGCTTGTCTTCATCTTTGGTTCACAGGTGATGCGCGGCGTGATTGAGGAAAAAACAAGCAGGGTCGTTGAAGTAATAATTTCTTCTGTCAAACCGGTCCAGCTGATGATAGGCAAGATAGTAGGAATAGCACTTGTTGGCCTGACACAATTCCTGATCTGGGTCTTTCTGACTGCCGGAATTGCCACTGCTGCAAAGTCGCTCATATTTGATACAGGCAAAAGCCAGACTGAAATCATGCAGTCGATGCCACAGAACATAATGTCAGATAATATGGCGCAGGGAGCAGCAGCATCGGTAAACAGCAAGGATCTTTCACCTGAGCTTAAGGAATTTTCAAAGATGTTCGACAGCGCACTAAACCAGCCATGGCTGCTTATCCTGTTCGCATTCATATTCTATTTCATAACAGGCTACCTCCTGTATGCATCAGTATTTGCTGCAATTGGCTCAGCTGTCGACAATGAAACAGAGACACAGCAGTTCATGCTTCCTGTCACTATACCTATTATAATAGGACTTATGGTAGCTATGGGAACAATGCAGAATCCTGAAAGTCCCCTTGCCTTCTGGTGTTCAATGATCCCTCTTACATCGCCGATTGTAATGATGGCCCGGATACCATTCGGAGTACCATACTGGCAGATAGCCGTGTCAATGGTCCTTATGATTGTAACCTTCCTCGCTTTTGTATGGATGGCTGCCAAGATCTACCGCACCGGAATCCTGATGTATGGCAAAAAAACATCCTGGAAGGAAATGTGGAAATGGCTCAGATACAGCGGATAATGCCGGCTACCGGCTGCCGGTTACCGGTTGCCGGAGACTTCTGAACAGAGTAATAACATAAATAAATAAAATGTCCCGGATTCTTGTTATTGATGATGAAAGAGCTATCAGGAATACTCTGAAGGATGTTCTTGAATATGAGAAGCATGAAGTGGAACTTGCAGAAGATGGCCCGAAAGGTCTTGAAATGTTTGCTGCAAACAGCTACGATATTGTTCTGTGCGATATTAAAATGGCCAAGATGGATGGCATAGAGGTATTGGGAAAAATAACTGCCCAGTCAAACGACACTCCTGTGATAATGATCTCCGGTCATGGAAATATTGATACCGCCGTCGATGCAATCAAAAAGGGCGCCTACGACTTTCTCGAAAAACCTCTTGACCTCAACAGGCTGCTTATAACTATCAGGAATGCCCTCGATAAATCATCCCTGATCACTCAGACCCAGGTTCTGAAAAGCAAGGTCAGCAAAATGTATGAGATCATTGGTGAATCAGAAGCCATCCAGGGTGTGAAGAAAATGATCGACAAGGTTGCACCAACCGAAGCAAGGGTTCTTATAACAGGATCAAACGGAACAGGGAAGGAACTTGTAGCACATCAGATTCACGAAAAAAGCTACCGGTCAAAAGGTCCCTTTGTTGAGGTCAACTGTGCAGCAATACCATCTGAACTTATTGAAAGTGAGTTATTCGGACATGAAAAAGGCTCTTTCACATCAGCAATAAAGCAAAGAATAGGAAAATTTGAACAGGCCGATGGAGGCACCCTCTTCCTCGATGAGATAGGCGACATGAGCCTCTCAGCCCAGGCTAAAGTATTAAGGGCCCTGCAGGAAAATAAGATAACAAGAGTCGGCTCTGATAAGGACATTCATGTGAACGTCAGGGTTATTGCTGCAACAAACAAGAATATTAAAAAAGAAATTGAGGCCAATAACTTCCGTGAGGACCTCTACCACAGACTTAGTGTGATTCTGATCCATGTTCCGGCACTCAACGAAAGGGTTGAGGATATACCATTGCTGGCTGAACATTTCAATAACCTGATCTGTAATGAATACGGAATGAGCAGGAAGACAATCAGAAAAGATGCACTTAAGGAACTTCAGAAAGTGCAATGGACTGGTAACATAAGGGAATTCAGGAACGTGCTCGAAAGACTTATTATCCTGTGCCCTGATGAAATTACAGGAAATGATGTGGTTTCTTACGCAAGACCTGTTTCAGGTGACAACACATAAACCTCTGTTCCTCTCTGTGTAATTTCTTTTTGGTTTCACAGAGTTGCACAGAGAAGCACAGAGTGACACTGAGCCTCTAATATGAATAAAAAATTCAGAACAGAAACTGATGCTCTCGGGCATAAGGATATTCCTTCAGACGCTCTTTATGGAATACATTCGGCAAGGGCTAAAGAGAATTTTCCTGATTGCACCCCATTTCCGGCAGAATGGTATAAAGCCGTTGGCCTTGTTAAACTTGCCTGTTACAATACTTACCGTTCATTCAGGGATGCAGCAGCTGCTTATCCGGAAAAACTGGCTATGCTCCATGTTATTAAGAATGAGCATCTTGATGCTCTTGCTTCCTCAGCTGCCGAAATAGCTGAAGGCAGGCATTATGACAATTTCATTGTTCCTGCCGTTCAGGGAGGGGCAGGCACAAGCATCAACATGAACATCAATGAGATAATCACAAACCTGTCGCTGCTGAGAACCGGGAATAAGTGTGGACAATACACTTATCTCGATCCCGTTGCTGATGCAAATATCTATCAGTCAACAAATGATGTTATTCCTTCTGCACTGACAGTGGCAGTAATGAGACTATTGGCGGAACTTGAAATAAGTATCAACTCCCTCCGGCAAAGAGTGGAAGCACTGGAAAATGAATCAAGGGATAAGCTCAGGACCGGTTTCACTCAGATGCAGGATGCGGTGCCCTCTTCATTCGGAATATTATTCAGCACTTACAGCAATGCTCTCTCACGCGACTGGTGGAGGGTTTCGAAATGCAATGAGCGGATCAAACATATAAATCTTGGCGGCGGAGCAGCCGGAACAGGTCTGGCTATACCCAGGTTTTTCATTATGGAGGTAGTGCCCGAGCTTCGCAGGCTTACTGACCTTCCTCTTGCTCATGCTGAAAATATGGCTGATGCAACATCAAGTCTTGACAAATGGGTTGAAATACATGCTATTCTGAAGGCCCATGCAGTAAACCTTGAGAAAATGAATTCGGATATAAGGCTTCTGGCTTCAGATCTTGCCGGCACAAGAACAATTTCAATACCTCCTAAACAGACAGGCAGCTCAATAATGCCCGGTAAAATAAATCCTGTCATCCCTGAGTTCGTAATCTCAGCTGCCCACAGGGTATATTCAAATGATATGCTTATCAGTTCCCTCAGCGGACTGGGAACGCTCGACCTGAATGCCTACCTCCCGTCAATTGGCGGTGCACTGATTGACAGCCTGAAACTGCTTATTGCCTGCAATGACACAATTCTCAGAAACCTTATCGACGGGCTGGAAATCAATGAAACAGCTGCGTATGAATCAGCTATTTACAGCCCCTCAGTAACAACGGCTCTTGTTCCTCATATAGGATATCATAAAGCTTCAGAGCTTGCTGCGCTGATGAAAAAGAATAAATGCAGCATTTATGAAGCAAACACTGCTCTAGCACTGATAAGTGATGATAAGCTGAGATTGATACTCGCGCCAGGAAACCTGCTTAAACAGGGCTTTTCCCTCGAAGATCTGTGATATGATCTGCCTCTGTGATCCTCTGTTTTCCTCTGTGTTCCTCTGTGATACTCTGTGATCCTCTGTGTTAGTTCTTCTGTGAAAATTCTTTTTGTTACTTTTGCATAAAACCATACTTAATGTCCAAAGGCAGGGAAGCTAAACCGCATATAGGCATTTACGGCCGCCGCAACAATGGCAAAAGCAGCCTTATTAATTCTCTTGCAGGCCAGGATATTGCAATTGTGTCGGAACATGCCGGCACTACAACAGATCCTGTTAAGAAATCATTCGAGATCACAGGTTTCGGACCTGTTATCCTCGTAGATACGGCAGGTATCGACGATTCCGGAGACCTAGGCGAAAAAAGAATAGAACGCACTCTGAAAACACTGGAAATAATTGACCTGGCTCTGCTTGTCGTAACACATAATACCTGGGGCGAATTCGAGGAGGATCTTGTAAGGAAATTCAGGGACTCTGATCTGCCTTTCATAGTCGTCCACAGCAAATCCGACCTGGAGGAACCATCAGTAGCATTTAAGGAAAGACTAAAGGCTGCATCAATACCCCTCGCAGAATTCTCAGCTGCAGATAAAAGGAATTATGAGGAACTTATCAGTCTCATTGCCGGCACAATCCCTGAACATTCCTTTAAAACCCCTGCCCTGCTTGGCGACCTTATATCATACGGAGACATTGTCCTGCTGATTACCCCGATTGACATTGAAGCCCCTGCCGGAAGGCTCATCCTGCCTCAGGTTCAGGCAATCAGGGATATCCTTGACAATGATGCCGTGGCAATAGTGCTCAAAGAGACAGAGGTTGACGCTTTCCTTAAGAAAACAGGTATCAGGCCGGCTCTGGCAGTAACCGACTCACAGGTGTTCAATAAGGCTGATGCATCGATACCCCGCGAAATACCGCTCACAAGCTTCAGCATTATGCTTGCCAGGTTCAAAGGCGATTTTGAAAACTACCTGAAGGGTGCTCCCAAAATATCCCGGCTAAGGGACGGTGACAGGGTACTGCTCCTGGAATCGTGTACACACCATGTTGCATGTGATGATATCGGAAGAGTAAAAATACCACGCTGGATATCAAATTTCACAGGAAAAAAAATTGAGTATGACGTTGTTGCAGGACTTGACAAACTGCCGCGTCCGGTAACTGATTATTCCTTAATAATTCAGTGCGGCGGATGCATGATAACAAGAAGACAGCTGCACAACAGGCTGGCGTCTGCAATAAAAGCAGGCGTTCCCGTGACAAATTACGGAATGGCCATCGCCTATGTACAGGGAATATTCAACAGGGCCGTGGCTCCCTTTGTAAAATCAGCATCAGAAAAAAACACCTATCTATAGCTGCATTCTTGAAACAATGACCGGATCTTCAAGCAAACCGAAAGGTATAACACAATAATCATCCCTCCAGATATTTGTATTTCCGGGACCTTTCAGCCTGCGTTCATGCCAGTCATTCTCACCCTGCCTCCGTGTGGTCCATGTGCTTTTTCCTGTAAAACTGTCGGGAGAAAGCGAGAGTAACTCACCTTCAGCATTATGATGTGGCCCAAGCAGGTTCCTGAGTGAATTTGTAAGGGTTATTTTTACTGTGTTTTTTCCCTCTGCCAAAGCTTCTGTAATGTCAATTTCATAAGGTGACCATGCCAGAGGAGGCAATTCCCTGCCGTTGAGATTTACGCTGATAACTATTGCCTCGCTTAGCGGGAACTTAAGAATATACCTGTCGCCATCATGCTTATTGCTGAAGCTGAATTCCTTCTCAAGAATAAATTTCCCGTTGAAAAAGGGATAGCCCTGAGGAACCAGATCGCCTGAGAAGTTGTCTTTTTCGTCTGTAATATTGAAAGACTGATACCTGTGAATCGGTTTTGGCACCATAAATCCCCTTACGTTATGCTGCGACGGTTCTTCAGGCAGTGTCGATTCAATTCCCTTAATGCCAAATTCACCGGTAAGGTAAATGCTTTCAATCTCGCTCCCGTACCTGGCAAAGGGATCACGGCTATCCTGCACTGCAGCTTTGTAATCGATATAAAGTGCTATGTTGTTTACTCCCTTTTTCACAAATTCTGTTACCGGAGCCGCTTTAAAGGTCATATCGCGATAGAAGGTCTTACCGTCAAATGTTACAGCGCTTCCGTTAACCATTATTGCTGAGTACATCTCAGGCTGTTCTGCTACAAGATTGATTGCTGCAGGTACATTAAGCACATTGAAATCAACTGAAAGGACAAGAGGTCCGTTATAGTGCTTTTCAGTAAGGCGCTGATGGATCCCGATTATCGGCTCAGGAGAACTGAAGCTCTTACCTCCGTCAGTTGAATACCTGGCAAAATCAAGTGTTAATGAATTAACATCCAGCCGTTTGCCCTTCCATTCGCCAACAATTGCAAGTACTTCCTCATCGCCTGAAGGAATAGAATAGCTTCCTGATAATGTAAGGTTATCAACAATGCCCCTGTCTGCAAGAATATAGCTCTGAGCAGGATGCAGCAGCAACTCATAACCGCTTTCATTTTTTATCTCATAAGCCCTGCCATAGGCCGGATCGAGCAGAATCATTTCCTGCTTTCCTGCCGGCTCCACCATGCATCTGATCGTCGAAAGCCTTGATGTATTTGTGACCTGGATAAATTCCTTTCCTCCGGCAATCCTTCTGCTTGTCCATACCATTTCAGAATTTTCGCCTGTTACTTTCACTGCAGGCACTACGGAAGCGCTCAATGCTGCTTCAAGTTCATCATCTGTAACAAGCTTAACAATGTTTCCAAGCTCCGCCAGCAGTTCAGAATCTTTCACCCCGTCAACATACTGAGGCATTTCTGTTGCAAGAATTACACCTCCTGCTCCTGCAAAGTTTCTGAGCAGTTCAATTGTGGTCTTTCGTATTGTGAGCATATATGGAAGGATGACGCCCTTGTAAGACTGTTTCCCTGCAATAATTTTATCGCCCTTTACACTTCCGATCTCCGATAGTATCTGTTCATCACCAAGATCATAATCGCGGTGATACTCCTGCAGCTTTCCAAGGAGACCAACGTATCTGCCATTTCTTTCTGTCCATGACTGGCTGAAAGAAGACTGCTCAAAATATTCACTTTCAAGAGGATGCACTACAAGAAACTCTGCAGCATAGCTGCCTGTCGAGGCAAGTTGACAGAGCCTTGCCGTATAGTCTTCAAGTAGCCTGTTATTTTGCCAGTAGGGTTGCTGAGGACTCAGGGTAGGCGGGTAATCTCTTTTTCTGGTTCCCTTCATGCTGTAAAGCGCCAGGTGCGGACAAAGATGGTTTATCCCTGTCAGTGTGTGCCATGAAGCAATCCAGGCGCGGTCCTCAAAGTTCATATTCTGTCCGCTTATACCATAAGCCTCTGATAATCTGCGTGCTATCCCATACTGATTAGCGACAGATGATACCTGCCTTGATACATTAAGTGCATTATCGATATGAAGGCCAAGGTGATCCATGCCGGGTTGCTGCATGTGACGAAGCTGAAGCATCAGGTTGCCTACATTGTTGCGAACCGTAACAAGAGACTCCTCTCCGTTGTAATGGCCTGTCCACAGCATATTGTTAGTTGAACAGAAGTCACCTATCTGTTTGCTGAAACTCTCTTCAAGCTGCTTTGAAAGTGTTCTGTAATAATCAATCCTCACCTTCTCATATCCCTTTATTGTGTCGAAAAGAGAGGGGAGCACCGGATATAGTTCATATCCGTTTTCCTTCCTGAACCTCTCTGCAATAACAGGTGAAAAAGGCCTGATCCCCTCATTGACAAAATCACCTGTTGATGACATCATCTGGGGCTCATCGGTGAAAATACCCAGGGCATCCTTTCCATAACTTCCTGCATATCGTTCAGCATAAGGCACATAGCTTGAATTAATAAACTCCTTAACTGTTGCCGGATTTAATAGATCGACATAGCAGGTGCCGTTATACCAGGCATTGCCGCTCTTCATTTTGTATTCGATATAATTGAAGTTATCGTCTGAGAAAAGAAGTTTTGAACCCTCCGGAAGCGGATCTGATTTCTTTATTCTTGCAAGACAGCGGGCATGAAAATTTTCACTCTTAAGTGGCACTACTCCTCCTGCAAAACCGCTTGGCCATTTGTCCTCATCATAAAACCAGGCATAGGTGCCGGTCCTCTGAGCTGCTTTCAGCCCGGCGTCCATAACCTTCCACCAGTCAGTGCCAAGGTATTCTGTCAGGAGCCCAGTACGGCTGTGCAGGTAAACTCCTCCGTAACCGCCTTTTGCAAACTCCTCAACCTGTCGGTCGAGCTCTGCAGAATCGAGAAGGTCATTCAGTGAATAGAAAGGAACAGACCTGTACATTGATGATGGCTGTTCAAATTCCCTGAAATCAATTCGCTGGGGAATCAGGGTATATGGATTTTCAGTAACTGACTTACAGCCAGCTGCCAGTATAAGGATAACAGGAAGTAGTTTTTGCATAGTAAAATACATTTTTGTTAATCTAAAGATATTCAAAATCCCTTAATCAGAACCTGAAATAAATAAAGGGCATGACATCGATTGTCCGCATCTGGTAAAGAAGAATGGCGACAAAGAAGACTGTAACAAGCTGTAAGACAAGCGGCACTTTAATAAATAGTCCCCTGTATGCTTCCTTTATATTTTCCGGAAGAAAATGTATTACATATCCCGCAAACATAAGCAGGAAAACGCTGCCATAGGCCGGAATAACAGTCATATAAGATCCTGGCGGGAAAGCTGACAGGATCTGTCCAAACATTATCTTCACACTTTCCATATCAGGGGCCCTGAAAAAGATCCAGCAGAAGCTGACAAAATTAAATGTAATTATTATCGATAAAAGGTTTCCTGCCCATCCCCCGTTAAACCTATTTTTCGTAATGCCGCTCCATATTCTGTTAATTACCAGTCCGATACCATGCAAAGCTCCCCAGATTATAAAACGCAGTGAAGCTCCGTGCCACAGCCCTCCCAGCAACATTGTAAGCATCAGGTTTATGTAAGTCCTGATCTTACCCTTTCTGCTTCCGCCAAGTGAAATATACAGGTAATCCTTCAGCCATCGTGAAAGTGATATGTGCCATCTTTTCCAGAAATCACCCACGCCGTTTGCCTTATATGGTGAGTTGAAGTTTACCGGAAACCTGAAGCCAAAAATAAGACCCAGTCCTATTGCAATATCTGTGTATCCTGAAAAATCGCAGTAGATCTGCAGACCATAACCGTAAACAGCCATCAGGTTTTCGAAACCCGAAAAAAGAGAAGGTGAATCAAATACCCTGTCAACAAAGTTCACTGCAATAAAATCCGAAATAATTATTTTTTTGATTAGTCCCTTCGAGATAAGGAAAAGTGCATGACTGAACTCACGCTTCGAGAGATGAAAATCGGCATAGAGTTGTGGTATGAATTCTGAAGCGCGTACAATGGGACCGGCAACAAGCTGCGGAAAAAAGGACACATAGAAACCGAAATCTACTATGCTTCTGACGGGTTCCATGTGTTTCCTGTAAACATCGAAAGTATAGCTAAGGGACTGAAAGGTAAAAAATGAAATACCTACCGGAAGGATTATGTTATTTATGTCAAATGCTGTTCCCAGTAGGTTATTCGAAAGGCCTGCCAGGTAATCCTGAGTCTGTATGCCAGATCCGGTAAGTTCGTTGAAAACATCAATGAAAAATCCTGTGTACTTGAAATATGCAAGGATTCCCAGATTTGAAATTATGCTGAAAAGTACATAAAGCCTGCGTGTAAATGCCGATCGGGCATTGTAAATAAGCAAGCCGCAGGTATAATCAACTATTGTTACAAGCAACAGCAGAATAAGGAATAAACCTCCTGATTTATAATAGAAAAAAAGGCTTACAAGAAGCAGGTAGAAGTTCCGCAGTGATTTCTTCCTGTAAATAATGCTGTACCCGGCAAGGACAAGAAGGAGGAAAAACCAGAATCCCGGGGTTGAAAAGATCATTGGCCGCTGAGGATCAAAGCTGAAAATGATCCGGAATATCTGTTCCGGCAGGGAAACCTCACTCATTTCATCTGCTTCTGTGTTCTCCAGGACTTTTGGACCGGGGCTTGCCTCAGCAACGGCAACACCGGATATGCTAATTGTATCAGGCTGTATTTCAGGAAAAAGACAGTTCGTAAGATACTTCGAAAGTGTATCAGCTCCCTGATATGTAAAATGGACAAGGTCTTTCTGAGCAAGAGCCGGTTTTCGTTCCGACCACCGGATAATTGACGAATCCCCACCCATTGCAGAATATGAATCCCAGAAACCTGCTCCTGTTTCATCTGTAGCCCGTTTCTGTGCAATAATTATTGAAGGGATATTCCTGAATGAATGAAGCTCTCCCCCGTCTCCCGAAGCCATATCTGTGACGCCTGCAACAACAACCGGTACTCCGGGTGCAAGCTGGTTAAGAAGCCTTATCTGCCTTTCAAGTCCGCTCTGGTAATAGTTGTACTCCTCCCTTACATTCCTTACTATGTTTAGCCCGTACTGAAGGACAAAAAGATCAGGTGAAAGCATCCTGTACATTTCACCAAGGCTGGCGCTGTCGACCATTGTGAACTCCAGTCCGGCGCTTCCCCTCTGCGGGATATTGTCAACAATAACTCCGCTTCCGCTTTCAATGCTGATACCGTAAATATCAGGACTTGCCTTTCCGGTGAATTCAAGTATGATGTTACGGGCTCCTCCCAGCCTGCATGTAACTTCCCTTAACTCCACTGTTTTGAGCAAGGCCTCCGTGCACACATTCTTTCCGTCAGCCCTTACACTGAGAGCAACCGGTCCGTCAGGCGCAGTGTAAAAAAGCCTCAGAATATCATATTGTGATGACAGAGTATCAGCAAAGGCTGAGGGAGTTATATTAACTGAAGCAGTAACATTTTCATCGCTTAACCTGCCTTCAGGAAGGTACCTGCATATAGCCATGAATGGCCCCAGCCTGTTATGGGATAGTTCTTTGTTCCTGTACGACAGATAATTGTATTTGATCCAGTTCGGTGAGGCTTTCAGCACAATCGATTTTGTATACATTACGGGCATCAAAGGAAGGAATAGTCCCGGGCCTGATCCTGAAAATCTTGTTTGTAGATTATTGCGTATATAGGAGGTAAACCTGTCTCCTTCAATCTGTGAATCACCATAGTACAGTATCCTGAGCTGTTTGTCCCTGCTTCCGAGTGAATCCCTGAACCTGTCGAGAGGATCAGCCTGCAGGGTATCTTTCAGGATGACTGAAGCGGCTTGTTGAACAGGATATGCAGGCTTTACTGTGTCGCTTTCAGGCCTAACAGTATCATTATTAAGCAGATCACTTAATAACTGCGGACTTCCGGCAGGCAGAAATTCATCTGCTGCAGGAAAAAGCTGCCCTTCGGGTGCAAAATAATGCAAACCCGTAAGAACAAGCAGAAAGACCAGTAAAATCAGGAATGATCTTAAAGGACGCATATTTTAGAAAAGTATCAGCTCTTCTTCTTGATCTTCAGCCTCTGCCCCACCTGTATCTTGCCCGGATCCGAAATATTGTTCAACGACAGCACCTGTGTTGACGTAACATTATCATACATCTTCACAATATCCCATATTGTATCACCAGAACGGACCGTATGCACAATATAATCACCGTCTGTCTCATAATCTGTTGCTGCTGAAGCGGATAAAGTATTAGTTGGCACAGGTTTTCCAGCCAGAGCCTGCTTCTCGGCAAGAGTCATTGAATTTATTTTGGAATAAAACTCTGATTTCTTCGGATCAACATATACAACAAGCTTCTGGCCGATCCTTATTGTATTTCTGTAAATATTATTCCAGTAACGCAGATCGGAAAGGCTCACGTTATACCATGTTGAAATATAACCAAGGTTATCTCCTTCCTGAACAGTATAGATAAGCTTTGTCTTTCCCTTTACATCAGTAGGAAGGTAAGATGAGCGCGTGGGATCGGCAATCTGAGTCGATTTATTGAGATAAACATCCGGCTTATAGCGTCTTATTGTGTCGTTTAAATCAATAAAATCACCCAGGTGTGTCATTGGCAGTGTCAGCGCCAGGGGCTTTGAAGAGCCGGGAATCAGCCCGGTCCTGTACTGCGGATTAAGGGCCTTGAGTTCTCCAAGGGGAATATCCATCACCTCCGATATCTGTGCAAGATGCACATCCCTGCTGACCATAATTGTATCAACGGCAACCGGAATATTAAGTGGCAGAGGAACCAGGTTGTGTTCCCTGTAATAATTCATACCATACACTGCAGCAATATATTGAGGGATATAGCCGCGTGTTTCCCTTGGCAGCCTGTAATAAATCTCCCAGTAATCCTTTTTGTTTCCCGAACGCCTGATAGCTTTATTAACGTTGCCCGGTCCGCAGTTGAATGCGGCAATCACAAGCATCCAGTCGTTATAAACCTTGTATAGATCGCGTATATATTTTGCAGCGGCATGAGTCGATTTAACCGGATCACGTCTCTCATCAATTACCGAGTTGATTGTCAGCCCGTACATTCTCCCGGTGCTGTACATGAACTGCCAGAGCCCTGTTGCATGTGAACGTGAATTCACTGCGTTCGGGTTCAGTGCAGATTCAATGACTGCCATATATTTCAGTTCTGCAGGAAGCCCGTAGGAATCGAAAATATCCTCGAACATCGGGAAATAATAGTCCATGAGACCAAGCACGGCACAGAATTTTTCCCTCTGTCGTATTGTATATACATGTATATGATTCCTTATAATATTATTATAGGGAAGCTGGATTATGGAATTTATTTTTCCGAGCCTTGTATAATACACTGAATCAGGATATTGCAGAATAGTTGTATCGCCTGTGTACTCTGCTGGCAGGTTTTTGACAGCAAGCTGCACATACCAGCTGTTAAGAAGGCTGTCAAGGTCACTTCCGATTCTTTCCGAGCTGTCGTCCGACTTTATTATAATTGTATCATAGCCGGTCAGTGAGTATGAGCTGATTGAGACAAGAATCAATAAGGCGGTAAAAAGTATTTTTCTCATTTTTTAATTCAGTTAAAAGGTCATTTTCAGACCTACATTAAAAGCAGCGGCTGTCATTTGTCCCGGTGTATTCAAAAGAGAAGGATAGAATGAAAGCTGCAGGTTATCAGTGACGTCATAGTTACTCAGGCTGGCATCCACATTTGCATCAAGTATCTGGGCAAAATACCATACCCCTGTCAGGATCACCGAAAGGTCGCGGTATCTTTTATGATAATCAACAAGTCTGAGCATTTTTTCCTTTACAAGTTGTTCATTTGCAGGGCTGTAGGTTGTAGGATGCAGTACAGGATCATAATATGTCGGATCGCCGGCAAATTCAATGTAGCTGGCTGTTTCTTTGATTTTATCAGTAAAATCGAGGTAACCCCGGTAATACATCTGGTAGTTATCAGTATTTGATTTGTAGAAGTAAATAAGCGCTCCGAATCCTGCATATACTATAGGGATCTTCCAGTATTTTGAATTATAGATCTGTCCGGCTCCTGGCAGGGCAGCGGCGAGCATTGTAGCCTTCATCGTATCATCCCTTCGCCTTACAACAGTATTCACTGCAGCGGGAACAGTATCATTTGTTATGTCAAGTACCGTTGTCCTGTCCTTCTTCCGCTGCTTACGGTCTTTTTCAACATGCAGCGTATCAACAGAATAGTCCTTGTCAGGCGTTTTTACAGAGAGTGTATCCTGGGCTGTAATGCCATGCGAGATACAAAGCATCAGGAAGGCTGGAATTATCGATATTTTCTTCAGTCTCTTCAAAAGCAAAATCACCCCGGTATTGATGTTCCGGATTATAAACGTGCGATAAAGATAATTATTTTCAGGAGTTCAGCCGGTCAAATACTCCTAAAATGCGCTCCATTTCCTCAGGAGTTGAGAACTCGATCACAATCTTGCCTTTGCCTTTCTCGTTTATCCTGAAGTTCACCTGTGTGGAGAATAGCTTATTCAGATGCTCTGATAGCTGATGAAAATCCTCGTTCAGTTTTTTCTTCCTTTCTCCTTTCTCCGGGTCCTTAATCTTCTCGGTCTGTAGTTGCCTCACGAGCTCTTCTGCCTGGCGGACAGAAAGGTCACCGTCGACTATTTTGTAATAAACAGTAATCTGCTGTCTCGGATCCTCAATATTTATAAGAGTCCTGGCATGACCCATAGTAAGATGCTTGTTCCTGATACCCAGTTGTATTTCAGCAGGAAGCCGCAGAAGCCTGAGGTAATTTGAAACTGTTGATCTCTGCTTTCCAACCCTGTCGCTCAGCTGTTCCTGTGTAAGCCGGCACTCTTCAATGAGCCTCTGGAAACTTATTGCAACCTCAACTGCATCTAGATCTTCGCGCTGAATATTCTCGACAAGAGCAAGTTCAAGCATTGCCTGGTCATCGGCAGTCCTGACGTAAGCCGGTACCAGTGACAGGCCGGCCAGCTTTGCAGCCCTGAGCCTTCTTTCACCGGCAATAAGCTGGTATTTTCCATTTCCGGCATCCCTTACCGTAAGAGGCTGGACAATTCCCAGCTTTCTTATTGATGCTGCAAGCTCTTCTAGTGACTGCTCATCGAATTTTGTTCTTGGCTGAAACGGGTTTGCTTCAATTGCATCAACTGAAATGTCCATGTTAGCTTCAACCTTCTTCTCCAGAACCTCCTTCTCAACTCCCTCAATCAATGCACCAAGACCTCTTCCCAACGCATTTTTCTTTGTCATATTCATCACTGTTTCAGGTAAATGACCGTTAATGTTATGCTTTTACTTTCTCTTCCTGCTTCTCAATAAGCTCCTTGGCCAGATTGAGATAGTTCACAGTTCCCCTCGAATCAGCATCATAAAGGATTGCCGGTTGTCCGAAGCTGGGAGCTTCTGAAAGTTTAATATTACGCTGTATTATTGTTTTGAAAACCATCTGCTGGAAGTGCTTGTTCACCTCGTCAGCCACCTGGTTTGAAAGGCGCAGACGGGCATCGTACATTGTCAGCAGGAAGCCTTCTATTTCCAGTTCTGGATTCAGGTTGCTCTGGATGATCTTGATCGTATTCAGCAGTTTTCCAAGCCCTTCAAGTGCAAAATACTCGCACTGCACAGGTATAATAATTGAATCAGCAGCTGTTAAAGCATTTACAGTAAGCAGACCAAGGGATGGGGAACAGTCGATAAGAATATAATCATACTTGTCAACGATCTTCTTAAGGACATTCTTGAGTATTTTTTCGCGTTCAGGCCTTTCAAGCATTTCTATCTCTGCACCTACAAGGTCAATATTTGAAGGCATGATCTCCATATTTTCAACACTTGTGGACATAATAGCTTCTGCTGAGTCCTTTCCGTCGATCAGACAATCATATATAGTGCATCTTATCTGCCTCGTATCAATACCTATCCCCGATGTTGCATTTGCCTGTGGATCACCATCGACTATCAGCACTTTTTTCTCAAGCGCCGCAAGGCTTGCTGCAAGGTTGATTGCCGTAGTGGTCTTTCCAACTCCGCCCTTCTGATTAGCTATTGCTATAATCCTTCCCATTTATATTCTGTGTTGTTTCAGTTAATTTTTGAGCTTCAAATTTACTACTTATGAACCTACTGCTGCCGGAACTTAAAGATGTAATTGTAAACATTTCTTTTGGGGTTTTCAACATTTTATTAACAGCCATGCCGGATGTTAAATTTTATATCCGACTGATTAATAATAGCTTGATATTTTACATATTTACATCCTTAATTTTTCAAACCATATGAGCAGTAATTCTTCACAGCCTGCATGGTTTGTCATAGTCAATCCAAACGCAGGAAACGGAAAAGGTAAAAAGGATTGGGATATTATCTCATCAACCCTGAAAAGTAAAGGGATTGATTTTGATTTCAGCTTTACATCGGGGAAAGATGTTGCCACGCTTTTCTCTGCCGGGGTCATTAAAAAAGGTTACAGGAAAATAATCACTGTCGGTGGTGACGGTACATTGAATGAAGTTCTTAACGGGGTCTTCCAGTCAGGAATTGATGATCCCTCACGCATAACCCTTGCAACAATACCTGTTGGTACCGGCAACGACTGGGGCAGGCTATTCGGCATACCGCTTGATCATGAAAAGGCTGCGGAAATAATTAAAGAGGAAAAAGCTCTCAGACATGATGTGGGAATAATCGATTATTACCTGGGAGCGGAGAAAAAAAGACGATACTTCATAAACATTGCAGGTATCGGTTTTGAATCTGATGTAGTTAAACTGACAAATTATCACAAGGACAAGGGAAGAGGTGGTAAACTGATATATCTCTACTGCCTGCTTCTGAGTCTAATAAAGTATAAAAACAATATTGCAGACCTTGAAGTTGACGGAGTAAAACAGACTACACGCATATTCTCAGCAAATGTGGGTAATGGCAAATACTGCGGCGGCGGGATGCGCCAGACACCGGATGCTGATCCAACCGATGGACTACTCGACGTGACTGTAATAAAAGACATCAGTAAATTTGAGATTATCAGGAAACTGAAAATACTTTACGACGGTACTATTTTAAGTCATCCTATGATCGACGGATACAGATGCAGAAGTTTTAAGGCTGCCTCAGGCTCAATTTTATTCTGCGAAGCTGACGGCGAAACGTTGGGTCATACACCTGCTGAATTCAGCATTCTTCCTTCTGCAATAAGGATTGTTTACGGAACGGAACTCAGTCAGTAAGGGCAATTTCAAACAACTTCGACCATCGCTTGCCGGTGACATAGAGTTTCTTATTCTGATTGTCCCACGCAATCCCGTTAAGTACCTCAGCTTCAGGATTTCTCTCATTCTGAGGAAACAAGCCTGACAAATCAATATAGGACTTCACTTTGCCTGATACAGGATCAATCCTTGCTATCCTGTCCTGCATCCATATATTGGCCCATATCTCACCGTTTATATACTCCAGCTCATTGAGGCTGTCAACCTTTTTCTCATTATCATAGACCTCAATCTTTGATATCATTGTGAACATCTCAGGGTCATAATAGGCAATTGTATTTGTGCCATCACTCATTACTATTTTGTCGCCGATTGTTGTAAGTCCCCAGCCTTCAGTGGAATAGAAGATTTTATTGATCTGCCTGAATGTTGATTTCTCATAAACAAAGCCAACCTTGCTTCTCCAGGTAACCTGAAAGATCCTGTCGTTGTAAAGAGTGATGCCCTCGCCGAAAAGTGAAGGATCGAGGTTAAGCTGCCTGAGCACTTTGCCCGTTTTTATCTCCACCTCCCGCAGTGAGGATTCTGTCTCCTGACCTGTGCTTTCATACATCAGTCCGTTATTCACAAACAGGCCTTGGGTAAATGCATGAACATCATGCGGATAGGTATTTATAATCCTGGCTCTGTATACCGGAGGCACTATATCAGAGTATACAAGCAGGAAGCGGGTTACAGGTGCCTGGGCCCTGCCTTCCCGGTAGGCAATAACTCTCAGTGGTTTTCTCCCGGTTGCATTAACTTTTTCCTTAGCGACTGACACTTTCCACGGCTCTGATCTTAAAGTAGTTACAACCTTGCTGTCAAAGACAATCACAACTGAATCTGGAGCCCTGTTTTTAAAAACAAGCTCTGCCTCAATTTCAAAGGGCTGGTTTAGTATCAGTTCGGCATTTTCACCGGGCTTCCTCAGTTTAATAAGATTTACCTGTTCCTCTGCAGGAGCCTTTGCCTCAGTTTCAGAATGTGTTGCTGCATCTTTTCCCGG
>CAZEYY010000058.1:16055-22657 GCA_964516485.1 uncultured Rikenellaceae bacterium | reverse complement strand
GTCGGGGTGAGAAGACTCGAACTTCCGACCTCCACGTCCCGAACGTGGCGCGCTAGCCAACTGTGCTACACCCCGCTATGACCTCCGAAGGAGGGTATTATAGTGCCCGCAAAAATAGTAATTTTTTCCAAGTAAAAGAATTATCTGCCTATTCTGCTCCGAAACTCTTTTCCGTGATACTGATCCTCTCTCCGGGTTTAAGCACTGCTTTCATCGTATTGCCTTTATATTCAACAGTATAACTTCCTCCTTTTTCTGATATGAGTTCTGCTGCAGATAGTTTTCCTTCCTTCCACTTAATATCTGCTTCACATGCTCCCCTGGTCCTTAATCCCTTTACTTTTCCTTCCTCCCATGCTGCTGGCAGGGCCGGCAAGAGCTGAATAATATAGCTGTCTCCATCCTTCAGATGACTTTGTAAAAGCATTTCCGCAATTCCTGATGCAGCACCGAAATTGCCATCAATCTGGTAGGGGGGATGAGCACAGAAAAGATTGGGAAAGGTACCTCCTGCATCCGACATGTTGATGCCGTAATTGCCTGCAGGACGAAGTACATCCTTCAGCAGGGTATAAGCTCTTTCGCCATCCTTAAGCCTTGCCCAGAAGTTAACTTTCCATGCAAGCGACCAGCCTGTCCCGATGTCGGTCCTTACTTCAAGGCTCTTCCTTGCAGCCGCTGCAAGCTCCGGTGTACGGGCAGGATCAATTACATTCCCCGGATGGAGCATGTACAAGTGCGATACATGCCTGTGTGTCGGTTCTGTCTCCTTAAACTCTTCCCGCCACTCCATCAGCCTGCCATCAGAACCAATACCGGGCATGGCAAGTTCTTTCAGGGCTGTCTCAATCTGTGCAAGCAGGGAATCATTATCTCCAAGTACTTTTGCTGCAGCCAGGATGTTGGTGAAAAGCTCATGAATAACTTCCTGGTCATGAGATGGTCCCATTGTTATTTGTGTCACAGTACCGTCAGGAGCGATAAATGAGTTCTCCGGCGACGAAGCCGGACCAGAAACAAGTTTTCCTGTTGCAGGATCCTTAACAAGCCAGTCGAGGTAAAACTGTGCCGATCCGGTCATTACCGGGTATACCTTTCTGAGGTATGCGGTATCAAGTGTAAAAAGATAATGTTCCCAGAGATGCTGGCAAAGCCATCCCCCGGCACCTACATGCATCCCCCATGAGGGATGTTCACCGGGAGCAGTGAATCCCCAGACATTCGTTATCGGATGTATACACCAGCCTTTTGCCTGGTACTGAACCGACGCAGTTCTCTCCCCGGGTTTTACGAGCGACATTATAAGCTCTGTCAGAGGGGAATGGCACTCACCAAGATTTGTGATATCAGCCGGCCAGTAATTCATCTGGACATTTATATCTGTATGATAATCACAATTCCATGGTGTCTGTATCTTGTTTGCCCATATACCCTGTAGGTTTGCAGGAAGACTGCCTTCCCTCGACGAGGAAATAAGCAGGTATCTCCCGTATTGAAAATATACCTGCTGCAAAAGAAGATCATCCGGATTGTCATTCTGTTCAGCCAGCCTTCTGTCTGTGGGAATTGTGTCAGGATCGGTCTGCGTAAGCTCAAGGCTTACCCTGCCGGAGATCTTCCTGTAATCGGAAAGATGGTCGCTGAGTATTGTCTTGTAATCCTTTCCTGATGTTTTTTCAAGCAGTTGCAATGTGGTAATTACCGGATCATCTCCTTTATAATCAGGATATTCCTGCTTGTAATCCGTTGATGTTGTCAGCAATAATGTAACTGCATCTGTATTCCTGACAATCACAGCTGTGTCGGAGCAGGCAACTTCCCCTCCTTCATGCAATACCTTAAGCCTGGCAGCATATTTCATCCCTTCACCTCCCTTTCCGTTACTGAGTGTCCCGGTCATGAGAACGGAAGAATTATCTGCCTGTGTTTTAAATCTTTCTGGCCTGGTGAGCATTCCGGTAAAACTGATCGCTCCCTTTTTGTCTGATTTAATGCGAATTACAAGCGCCTTGTCGGGATAGCTGGCAAAGACTTCTCTTTCAAACCTGATTCCGTCCTGAGTATATGATACTTTTACAATGCCATTATCAAGGTCAAGTTCACGGTGATAGTTCTCATAAGGAGTGTTTTTCCCGAAATCGAGCCACAGGTCGCCGAGAGTCTGGTAGCATCCGTAGGGAGCATCTGCACCGTTACCCTGACCGGAGCCGGCTCCTTTGCAGACCTGTGTTTTCATTGTCAGGTCTGTTGCCTCTTTATATCTGCCATCAAAAAGCAGCTGCCTTATTTGGTCAAGAGAAGCCCTTGCATCCGGATTATCATTATCATCAGGGCTGCCTGACCATAGGCTTTTATCATTCAGCTGAATACGTTCCTTATTAACGTCGCCAAAGACCATGGCTCCGGTGAAGCCATTACCAACAGGAAGTGCTTTCAGCCATTCGGGATCATTTCTCCAGCCTTCCTTCAGATCTGCAACACCTGACAAAGCAGGTTTATCATACCAGATTCGCAGAGGTTTCTGTTTAGTATCACTGTGTCTGCACCCTGAGCAGGCATACATAGTAATCAATACTGCTGCCAACAGGAAGGTTTTCAGGAAGGCTTTCATAAATTTTATTTAGTTTTTATGTGGTGAATTGCAATTCAGTCAGTGATTTATACAGACCATTTCCGTTTTTGAGGAGTTCCTCATGTGTTCCCTGCTCAGCAATCCTTCCCTCATTCAGTACTATGATCTTATCAGCTTTTCTTACTGTTGCAAGCCTGTGTGCTATTACAACAGAAGTTCTTCCTTCCATAAGTTTTTCAAGAGCTTCCTGTACCAGTCGCTCTGATTCAGAATCGAGTGATGAGGTTGCTTCATCAAGGATTAGTATTCCGGGGTTTCTGAGAACTGCTCTGGCGATTGCTATTCTCTGCCGCTGGCCACCGGATAGCTGAATGCCTCTTTCTCCAACAACAGTATCAAGTTTCTGCGGGAAATTCTGAATGAAATCCCAGGCATTTGCCCTGCGCGCTGCATCTGTTATCTCTTCTTCAGTGGCACCCGGTTTGCCATAAGCAATATTTTCCCTGATTGTTCCGCCGAAAAGAAAAACATCCTGCATTACTATTGCCATCTGCGACCGTAGTGAAGTAAGCGGAAAGCTTCTGCTGTCGCGGCCGTCAAGCAGTATTCTTCCTGAAGTGGGATCATACAGCCTGAGCAGGAGTGATGCGATGGTTGATTTACCTGCACCGCTCGGACCCACAAGTGCAACTTCCTGTCCCGGTTCAACAGTGAAGCTTACATCTTTCAGAACCGTCATTTCCTTTCTTGAAGGATAGCTGAAACCTGTATTTTCAAAGGTGATCTTTCCCCGGATTGTATCCTCCGGTAAAAGATTTATATTTTCACTGATATTTTCCGTGGGCTCGTCAAGTAATAAAAGCAGGTTCTCTGCTGCTCCGATGGTTTTCTGCATCCTGCTGTAAACACCTGCCATGCCGGCAATATTACCGGCAATAAATCCCGAATAGATTACGAAAGAGAAGAGCTGGCCGGCTTCCATTTTTCCTGTTCCGATAAGTGTGGCCCCCCTCCATATTACTGCCCCCATTGAAAGAAAGAAGCCGAAAATTATGAAGGAGAATGCAGCCTGGTATTTTCCGCCTTTTATGCCTGTATTTGCTACCTCATCGGTTTTTTGCCGGTACCGGCCTGTTTCAAAGGCTTCATTTGTGAAAGCCTTGACATTCTGTATGCCCTGCAGGGTTTCTTCAACTATTGTATTTGATTCGGCAACAAATGATTGTGCTTTTTTTGAGTATCGTCTTATTGCTCTTCCCGAGAAGAAGGCAATAAGAGCCATCGGGGGTACTATTGCAAGCATGAAGAGTGTCAGCTGGTAAGAAGTGAACATCATTAGGGTTATGCCACCGGTGACAACCAGAACTTGGTAGATAAGGTCAGCCAGGGTGCCTGTTATTGAATCATGCAATAAAGAAATATCAGACGAAATCCTGCTGTTCAGCTCACCCACTCTTTTTTCAGAGAAGAAGGACATTGGCAATCTGATAAGGTGATTGTACAGATGCTGCCTTATTGATGCCAGGGTTTTTTCGGTTACCCAGACAAAGATCCTCGTTCTGAGGTATGAAAAGACAGCTTGTGTGCTCAGTATTGCAAGAAGCAGAATGGCAGTGCGCGAGATTTCAGAGGAAAGCTTACCCTTATTTCCCATATCAACCATTTCTCCAAGCAACTTTGGGAACATTAAGCTTGCCGATGTTGAGATAAGCAGAAAGAGCAGCCCCAGGCCGAAGGTCCATTTATAAGGTCTGAGGTACCTGTACAGCCTGAGCATATAAACAAATCCTGTTTCTTTTTTCCCCGGTTTATTGTCGTTCATTTCTTACTGTAGAATTTTATAAAGATACTTATTCATATTTAACTGAGCTGACCAGTGATTTGTTTAATAAGTTGTTTAATTATCCACATCTTGTTCAGGCTGAGGGTGAAAGTATTTTATTAAATTTATCCTCTGTAGCCGGAAATGTATGAATAGCTGTGCTGTTTGAATTCTGTGATCAGGCTTTGAAAATCTTACACAGAGGAGCACAGAGGAGCACAGAGTTATTGAAGACTAAAAGAAAAAAATGAAACGACTATTTACACTTTTCATTCTGGTAGTGATCGCGATCTCCTGCAAAAGACAGGGAAATACTTCCGATGATTTCTGGAAACTGGCAAATGACAAAAAGGAAACGCTGAGGCTGAGTACTTATGTCACAGCTCATACTGTAGAACAGATGTTCAGGACAGATGAAGGGAAACGGGAAGTTTTATCCTTGCTCAGATGTTACGGGATCACGAAGGTTTACCTTGAAGTATACAGGGGTGGTCTTGTCATAAACCCGGAACTTATTGAGACAAGCGTTAAGTTCCTGAAAGATAATGGCTTTGAAGTTGCGGGGGGCATTGCCACAGTACCGGGAAATGATTTTGGTGTGGAGCAGGAAGGGCCCCTTGGATGGTTCAACTGGCAGAACAGCAAAACACAGAATGATCTGAGAAAGGTAATTGAAGATTCAGCTCCATTCTTTGAGACTTTTATTGTGGATGATTTCTTATGCACTTCTGATACCAGTCTTGAATCGAAAGCTGCAAAAGGCGACAGAAGCTGGTCAGAATACAGAAGAACCCTTCTGACAGATCTCTCGGAGTCTGTTTTTGTTGGTCCTGCAAAGGCAAAAAATCCTGCTATCAGAATGATAATCAAGTATCCTCAGTGGTATGACCGTTTCCATATTTTCGGTTATTCCCCTGCTGCAACGACGAAAATTTTTGATGGTATATGGGTTGGAACCGAATCGCGGGGACAATACACACAAAGGTTCGGATTTGTTCAGCCATACGAAGGTTTTGTGAATCTCCGCTGGCTGAACTCCATTGCAGGTGATAAGTCGGGAGGCTCATGGTTTGACCATATAGACTGTACCGACAGGGATTTTTTAGAGCAGGCATATCAGAGCGTACTTGCAGGCTCGAAAGAACTTGTAATATTCAGCTTCGACAGCTTTATTACAGGACATCCGGGGCATCATCTCCTGATGCAGGATTTTGAGAAGCTTGTACGGCTGGCAGAAGCAGTTGCCACTGGTCCGGTAAGCGGACCAGCAGGATACAAACCACCGGACAGTGACGCCGGTGGCGATCTTTATATATTCGATTACATAGGGATGCTTGGGATTTCTCTCGTCCCTGAGTCGTCATATCCTTCTGATAATGACGTTGTTTTTCTGCCAACACAGGCAGCTTATGACAGGGACATCTTAACTGAAATAACCGGATCACTTGAAAGGGGTTCAAAAATAATAATGACAACGGGATTTCTTGCAGCATGTAATGAAGGGGAGAAGCTGGCTCAGCTTGCAGGTATCAGGTGCCCCTTGCAGCCGGTTAAGGCAGAGATTGTATCGTTGAAAGTTGCAGATTCAGTTTATAAACTTCCCTTTCCCTTAAAGACAGATTACAGGATTGTTCCGGATGGAGCTGAGGTGCTGCTTGATCCTGATTTAAGCGGCAATAATCCCTTCATTGTATGTAATAAGGAAAGAAACATCTGTGTAATTAACACACATACCTTTTCTGAAGCTGATTTTGCTGCTGTAGATGAACATCTTCTTGCACCCGCACAGATTGGCCTTGTTGAGTTACCTGCAGAATGGGCTGATACAATCAGGGAGGCATTCAGAGATGCTGCAGAACCTGCAGTAAAGGCACCTGCAAGAGTAACAGTACAGAGGCTTAAAGGAGGCAGTCTTGTGATTCATAATTATAACCAGGTGCCGGCAGATGTAACAGTAAACTTCTCGCAGTCAGGTAATTATAAAGACGGATTTACAGGTGAGAAGATTGCCGCAGGTGTACGCGAGGTAAAGCTCTCCATGAAAGCCAGAAGCAATATCTGGCTCATTTCTATTCCATAGTGATGCCATACATACAAAATGAATTAAGGTTTATTGCAAACAGGACGCCATAACCTTAATTGCTATATTTGATGTATGGGATTCCTCATCCCGCTGGCGCGGGACTCGGAATGACAGTCTTTCCCAAT
>CAZEYY010000058.1:0-15955 GCA_964516485.1 uncultured Rikenellaceae bacterium | reverse complement strand
GTATGGGATTCCTCATCCCGCTGGCGCGGGACTCGGAATGACAGTCTTTCCCAATGACAGATGTGAAGAAGCAGGGATCGTCATCCCGAGCGCAGCGATGACCCCATGAAAACCTTCTCTACTTCTTATTCAGGATCTTCTCTATCTCATCCATTACCCTGTTCATGAACACAATAGTCATGTCGAAGGGTTCATTGGAAGTCATATCGGCTCCTGCCTTTTTCAGCAGCTCTATCGGGTAATCAGAACCTCCGGCTGAGAGGAAGCTGATATATTTGTTCAGAGCTTCCCTGTCGCCGCTCTTTACTTTCTCGGCAAGCGCAATTGATGCTGTAAATGAGGTGCTGTACTGGTATACATAATAACCTCTGTAGAAATGAGGAATGAAAGCCCATTCCATTTCAAGGTTCTTATCAAGTGCACAGAAACCCTTATCAGCACCATAATATTTTTTCAGGATGTCCATGTAAAGGGCAGAAATCTCGTCTCCGGTCAGGGCTTTGCCGCTTTCAACAGCCTCATGGATTCTCAGTTCAAACTCGGCAAACTGAGTCTGGCGGAAGAGGGTTCCCTTAAAGACGTCGAGCCAGGTCATAAGCATCGACAGCCTTGTATTGTCATCCTTTACCTTTTTTATCATGTTATCGAAGAGGAGCACTTCATTAAATGTTGAAGCAACCTCAGCAACGAAGATCGGATAATCGGCAAGCGGGTAAGGCTGGGTTTTGTTTGAAAGATAGCTTTGCATTGTATGTCCCAGCTCATGTGCCATTGTGCTTACATCAGAGTACAGATCAGTATAATTCATAAGGATATATGGATGAAGGTCCCTGTCCATCCCTGAGGAATAGGCTCCGAACTGCTTGCCTGGTGTGGGATATACATCAATCCAGCGACTATCGATAGCTTTTCTGACTGTTGAAACATATTCTGTTCCAAGTGGTTTAAGCGCTTCAAGCACAAGGGCAGCAGCTTCATCGTAAGAATATTTAAGGTCAATATCCTTTACGACCGGGGCATAGAGATCTGAATATTTCAGGGTATCTACTCCAAGCATTTTCTTTTTTATTGAAAGATAACGGTGGAAGGCAGGGAGGTTCCTGTTTACATTATCAATCAGTGATTTATAAACAGTAGTTGGAATGTTGTTGGGATACAATGATGCTTCAAGGGATGATTCATAATGCCTTGCCCTTGAATAGAATACATCTTTCTTCACTGTGCCGTACAGCATTTCGCCATAAGTGCCTTTGTATTTTTCCCAGTTATCCCAGAAGGCTTTGAATACAAGTTCCCTGTCGGCCCTGTTTGAGCTTGCACGGTACATGTTATAGACTGACTGAGTGACAGCAATTTTCTCTCCGTTGCTGAGAGTAACCTCAGGTGATGGCATTTCGGCATTGCTGTAGGTATTATACACTTCAGAAGATACTCCGGTTACAAGGGAGGAGAGAGCCATTAATCTTTCCTCCGGTTCTGAAAGTGAATGCTTTTTCAGCCTGAAAAGGTTATCAAGTCCCATTTTGTAAGTCGCCAGCTCAGGATCTGATTTTATAAATCCTTCTATCCTGGACTGTTCTGCAGATAGTATCTCAGGTTCGGCAAAAGCTGTTTTAGTTCCTAGTTCAGAGAACATCTGCTGAAGTTCCTGCTTCATTGCATTGTACTTCATATTCCTGGTATCGAGATCTGAATTGAAGCTTGCATAGCTGTAAAGCCTGGAAGCTTCCTTGCCTATCTCTGAATTAAGAAGGAGATATTTCTTAAGGTCGGCAGCAGACCTTGTAAGTGTACCTTTAAACTTTTCGAGACCGGCGGCTTTTACAGCAAGTGCATCCTTTGCTTTTGTCCAGTCTTCATCCGATTTGTAAATATCAGTGAGGTTCCATTTGTATTTATCTGCAATTTCCTCCCTGCTTTTCTGCGCAGTCACTGATGTGTGAAACAGTATTATTACAAGAAGAATGTTAATTGTCCTGAGTTTAAGTTTTATCTGCATATTGTTTGGTTTAAAATGGCTGTAAAGGTAATTTTTTCCAATATTGAAGCCTCTGTTTTTATTGATAAACAAATTGGATTTATCTTTGTTGGATTATCAGTAAATTTAAGGAGATGAAATCAGAAAAGAAATCAGAAGCCCGCAGGAAGGTTGTGGTTGTTGGTGCCGGTGCGGTGGGAGCAACATACTGTTATGCTTTGGCACAGAGCGGATTGGCTGATGAGATTGCGCTTATTGACCGGAATGAGGAACTGGCAAAGGGACAGGTACTTGACCTTGTACACGGCCAGCCTTTTTTCCCGATAGTTGATCTGCATGCAGGAACCGAAGACGATTTTGCCGATGCTCATCTTGTTGTAATTACAGCAGGGGCTGCCCAGAAGCCGGGGGAAACAAGGCTTCAGCTTCTTAAGAAAAATGCTGATATAGTTGGCGGAATTGCTGAGACAGTTGCCGGAAAGGGTTGCCGGGGAGTAATGCTTATTGTTAGTAATCCGGTTGATGTTCTTACCTGGGTTGCACTGAAAAGGAGCGGATGGGATAGAGGCAGGGTTATTGGTTCAGGCACTGTTCTTGACAGTGCACGTTTCAGGCACATTTTAGGCAAGCACTGTGATGTGGATGTTCACAATGTTCATGCATACTTCCTTGGGGAGCATGGCGACAGTGAATTTGCTGCATGGTCAATGACACATATAGCAGGTATCCCTGTGGGGCAGTACTGTGATGTCTGTGGCAAATGTCCAGGATGGAAACATGAAAGGGAGGAAATTGAAAAGCAGGTACGTGAGTCGGCATATCATATTATTAATTCAAAAGGATCAACACATTTTGCCGTTGGACTTGCCCTTGTGAAGATCACTGCTTCAATTCTGAGAAAACAGAAAAGTGTTCTGACTGTATCATCTTTCCTGAACGGGGAATTCGGCATCAGCGATGTCTGCATAAGTGTTCCAAGTATTGTTTCCGACAGGGGGATCGAAAGAATCATCGATCATAAGCTTTCGGATACGGAGATTGCTTCACTGAGAAATTCTGCATCTGTGCTCAGGAAGGCAATTGACTCACTTTCGATGCAGGAACTTTAACCAGGAAACTGAAATATAAACAATGCTCCGTATTACAGGGTATATTCTTTTTGTAATCTCGACTCTTTCCTTTCTTCTGATATTTGTAATACCCTGGTTCGGATATACAAAAGCCCAGATTGCAGGGATTATAACCGGACTGGTGATCACAGGTGAAGTGACTTTCTACCTTAGTCTGTTCATTCTGGGAAAAAGCTTCTGGGAAAAAATAAAAAGCTGGTTCAGGTTTAAAAAACAGGGTGTCTCCTGACAGGAAATATTTCAGGATAACCTGGCCAACTGATTGAAAAATTTGAAAATCAATTTATTAAATCCGGCTAAACATTTGTAAATTGCATTCAGCAAGATAATTCAAATGATTAGTTCGGTGAGCCTTTTCCATAAAATTCAGAATATCGGCCTGAATGAGAATTCCCGGAACATTAATGTTTCAAAAATCAAATTGCTTAATGTCATCACAGCTATTTGTCTGATAGTTATGTTGTTAACCAGCATTCTGGTCTTCGTGATTAATTTGACTACAGGTGAATTCAGTCCATCTGACTTTTCAAGACATCTGGAGGCTTCTGAATACAAAGCTCTTTTCAAGGACTCGGAACATATTATTTTTTCTCTGATAGATTTTTTCTGTGCTGTCTTCTGTTTTATCATTCTTCTCCTGAGTTATAAAAGGAGGTTTAAATCAGCAATAATCAGCTTCTGCCTCTTTGCTCTGGCAGTTGTGTCTTTATATTACATGATAGGCGGTGAACGTGTAATATTGTTTTATCTTATACCTGTAATGCTGCCGGTAGTATTTTTTGACAAAAAGCAATATTACCTGTCCTTTATTGCAGCAACTCTTCTCATGATGTATGCCATTTCAGCATATAAATTCAATAATGGCACTTTTTTTTATGTACCGCGGTCTGAGCCGATAGTCTTATTTCTGTTTTTTATAAATTTTACTGTTGCGGTAGTATTAGTATTCATAATAACTGTTCATTTCAAGCGGGAAAATATTAATAATCAGGAGCATCTGATGCAAAAGAACGCGATCCTGCAATCCCAGTCAAGGGAGATCAGTATTCAGCGTGATGAGATCATAAGACAGAAACAGGAGCTTGAGCAGAAAAGTACAAATATCACCGACAGTATTAACTATGCAAAGAATATCCAGACAGCTCTTCTTCCGCGACATGAAATACTTGATGAGATGCTGCCCGATCATTTTATCCTGCTGAAACCAAGGGATATAGTAAGCGGTGATTTTTACTGGTTCTCATATATCGAAAACCTGAGAGTGATTGCTGCTGTCGACTGCACGGGCCACGGAGTTCCCGGGGCATTTATGAGCATGCTGGGATCAGCTTTCCTCAATGAGATCGTCAATAAAGAGTATATCACGCATACGGGGGTAATACTCAGACGTTTGCGCAAAGAAGTTATAAAGTCGCTGCATCAGAAAGGTGAAGCCGGTGAGGCAAAAGACGGGATGGACATGACTATATGTGTAATTGATTATGCAACAATGAAAATGCAATTCTCAGGAGCCAATAATCCCATGTATCTTGTCAGGAGCAGTGATAAAGAAGCACCCGGACCCTACACGGCTACAGAAGGCTACGGGAATATCCTATACGATATCCGGGGCGATCACATGCCTGTATCCCTTTCATATTCAATGGATAATTTCAAAGTACATGAAATAGATTTTATGAAGGGAGATATAATCTATCTTTTCTCAGATGGTTATGCTGACCAGTTTGGAGGACCTGATTGCAAGAAATTCAGCTACAAGAGATTCAGGAACCTGCTCCTTTCTGTTTCGAAGCTTCCTCTTGAAGTGCAGAGAGCCCTTCTGGAATCAGGGATCACTGACTGGATGGGAAATCATAACCAGATAGATGACATTATGGTCGTAGGCATCAGATTGTAAGGATCACCGGCCCTGATTACTGAAACATTCTGCCATCCTTCACTGAAATTATTTTGACAGCAGCTCTTTTTTTGTACCTTGGTCAGAGCATAAACTGTTTGCCGGCTATGAAACGATCCCTGATTAATTTCTTTTTCCTGACAATTATTCTGCTGTTCATTACAGGTACCATACTTGCAGGTTCTGATACCTTTCCGGGATTTCCGGGAAAGAAATCTGAATGGAAAGGCTTTACCCGTTATGATTTTGAATTCATGGGAAGGGCTTGCATTGAAGTTCTGCCATCAGAAAAATTTCGTATTTGCAGGGGAGGACTTACTTCATTTTCATCGGTTTTTGCAAAAGAGAAAAAAGGGAGGGTCGCCTTTCTTGGCGGCTCAATAACCTATAACAATGGGTGGAGGGACTCTGTCAGCAGCTATATCAGGAAGCGCTTTCCATTGACTTCCTTTGAGTTCATAAATGCAGGTATCCCTTCATTTGGTTCACTGCCTGATGCTTTCCGTGCATACAATGATGTTTTCTCAAAGGGGAAGATTGACCTCCTGTTTGTTGAGGCAGCAGTGAATGACAGGACAAATGCCTACCCTGAAACCGAACAGATAAGGGCTATGGAAGGCATAGTACGACAGGCAAAAAGAACTAATCCTCTGATTGATATCGTCTTCATGTATTTTGTCGATCCTGATAAGATAAATGATTACAACAAAGGCATTATGCCGGCTGAAATAATTAATCATGAGAAGGTGGCAGCTTATTATAATATTCCTGCAGTGAATCTTGCAAAAGAAGTAACGGAGAGGATAAACAACAGGGAATTCACCTGGGAAGGCGATTTCATCGATCTTCACCCTTCTCCATTCGGTCAGCAGATCTATTACAGGTCGATCTCGGAGCTTTTGCAGACCTGTCCGAGCAAAGTTACTGAGCCGGAATTGAGCTCATCCGTTCTGCCTGCCAGGCTTGATGCTTATTGCTATGAGAACGGCCGGCTGCTTGAGATAACAAAGAGAAATGAAACGGAGGGCTGGGAATATATTGCGGACTGGAAGCCTTCAGACGGAGCAGGTACCAGGGACGGATATGTTAATGTTCCGATGCTCACCGGAAGCTTCCCCGGTAAAGTGCTTAAATTCAGCTTTAAAGGTTCAACTGCAGGTATTGCTTTCACTGCCGGTCCCGATGCCGGGATAATAGAATACAGCATTGATGGCAGGGAGTGGAAGAGCAAAGACCTGTTCACACAATGGAGCAGGGGACTACATCTGCCATGGTTTCTTGTGCTTGGTGATGAACTAAAAAAAGGTTCTCATACTCTCAGAATAAGGATGAGCAGCAGTAAGAATCCAGAAAGCACAGGAACAGTCTGCAGGATCAGGTATTTCTTTGTGAACTGATATTATGTAATTATAAATAATGGATTGACAAAATGTTGCGCATACTCATACTTGTTGCCGGGATTCTGCTTGCATCAGCTTGCTCCACAAAAGTAAAATATGATGTAATTATCAGGAACGGAGATATTTACGATGGATCCGGCAAAACTCATTACAAGGCTGATATAGGCATTATTGCCGATACAATTGAAGCCCTTGGGGATCTTTCGCGAAGCAAAGGAGCTGCAGAGATCGATGCTGCGGGCCTGGCAGTGGCTCCGGGCTTTATCAATATGCTGAGCTGGGCCAATGAATCACTAATTGAGGATGGCAGATCGATGGGAGATATTTTGCAGGGTGTTACTCTTGAGGTTCTCGGAGAAGGAGAATCAATGGGTCCGCTGAATGATCAGATGAAGGCAGATATAAAAAACTCCCAGAGTGACATAAGATATGATGTTAGCTGGACTTCCCTTGGTGAATATCTTGATTTCCTTGTTAAGAAAGGTGTATCAGCCAATGTAGCCTCCTTCATCGGAACTCAGACAGTACGGGTATATACTGTCGGTTATGATGACAGGCCGCCAACAGCGGAAGAACTTGATTCAATGAAGCTGCTTGTGCGTCAGGCTATGGAGGAGGGTGCAGTAGGCGTAAGTTCTGCCCTTCAGTATGTTCCCGCAAGCTTTGCTGAAGCGCCTGAACTTGAAGCTCTTGCTTCTGTTGCAAAGGAGTATAATGGTATGTATATCACTCATGTACGTGATGAGGGAGCGGGAATTTTACCGGCTGTTGACGAAGCCATAAAACTTTCCTCGGCAACAGGCATCAGGACAGAAATTTATCATCTGAAGCAGTCAGGAAGTATAAGCTGGCCGCTCATTGATGATGTTATCAGGAAAATAGATTCTGCACGTACAGCAGGACTTCATATCACGGCAGACATGTACAACTACATAGCCAGCTCAACTGGTTTTGATATTGTGATGCCGGCCTGGGTACAGGCAGGTGGCTTTGACAAATGGAGAAAGCGACTGATGGACCCGGCTGTCAGGCGAAGAATTGCCCCTGAGATTCATAAATCACTTATGGAAAGGACCGGCTCGGCAGAGAAGGTGCTTGTCATAGGTTTCAACAGCGATTCACTCAGATATCTGACTGGAAAGAACCTTGCAGAGATAGCAGCAATGAGAAAACGTTCACCTGAGGAGACAATAATGGACCTTGTGATTCAGGATAACAGCAGGATAGGAGTTGTCTACTTTTCAATGTCGGAGGAAAATGTTAAGCGCCAGATTGCCCTGCCGTGGATGGCTTTCTGTTCTGACGGAGGATCATACGCCACTGAAGGTGTTTTTCTGAAGTTCAGCACTCATCCCAGGGCTTATGGTAATTTTTCACGGCTCCTCGGGAAATATGTCAGGGATGAAAAGGTGATAAGCCTTGAAGAAGCGGTGCATAAGCTTTCAGAGTTTCCTGCAGACAATCTGAAACTGGACAGAAGAGGTTCTCTGAAGCCCGGCTATTTTGCTGATATTGTTGTGTTTGATGCTAATATTATTTCTGACAAGGCAACATTTGAGAAACCGCATCAGTATGCTGTTGGCATGGAGCATGTATTTGTGAACGGTGTTCAGGTTATCAGGGACGGGGAACATACGGGTGCGAAACCGGGAAGGTTTGTGCACGGGCCGGGATACAGGCATTAAAGGAGAAGAGGACAAAGTGAGATAGAGAGAAGGAAGAAATACAGAAGAAGCTGGAGCTTTGGGTTCCCCTCCCGGGAGGGGCCAGGGGTGGATTAATTAATTTAATATAATTGAATTATTAATATAATATGAAACCGGTATTTTTCGCTGATCAGTACAAGTTCAGGAAGTGGCTAGAGAAAAATCATAAGACAGAAAAAGAGCTTATTGCAGGATTTTATAAAACGGATACAGGCAAACCATCAATGACCTGGTCGGAGTCGGTTGATCAGGCACTCTGTTTTGGCTGGATTGATGGTATAAGAAGGAAGCTTGATGAGGAGAGCTACTGCATACGTTTTACTCCTCGGCGGCCGGACAGCAACTGGAGTGCGCTTAATATCAGCAAAGTGAAGAAAATGAAGGAGGCAGGATTAATGACTGCAGCAGGTCTGGAGCTTTATGAGAAACGTAAGGACAAAAACAGTGAAAAGTATTCTTATGAGAATACTCCCGGCACTCTCCCGCCTGAGATGGAAAAGACCTTCAGAAAGAACAAGGCTGCCTGGGAATTCTTCGAAAAAGCTGCCCCTTCATACAAGCGCGTGCATATTTACTGGATCAACGAGGCAAAACAGGAAGTTACAAAACTCAACAGGCTTAAGAAACTCATTGAGGCAAGTGAAAAGGGGGAGAAGCTGTTTTAAATGATCTTTTGAGTATGCTGTTAAAAAGCAGCAGGAATGTTGTAATATTGCAGTATAGCAGTTAATGAAAACTAATCAAAACTCAGCAGATGGATATTAAATTCAGGTCAGTACCGGTTCAGAGCGATGTTTCAACAGTGCATGATATTATTGAATCGACAAAGTTCTTCTATGATTATGAGGTTGAGATTGCCGCCGAGCTTGTCGACGAAAGGCTCAGGGACGGTGAAGCCACAGGTTATTTTTTTGTATTTGCCGAAGTTGACGGCAAAACAGTTGCCTATTCCTGCTTTGGCCCTATAACAATGTCGCAGACCTGTTTTGACCTTTACTGGATTGCTACCCACAATGATTACCGTGGAAAGGGGATAGGGAAGAAACTTCTTGAAGAGACTTTCAGGCAGGCCAGGGAAATGGGCTGCAAGATAATTATTGCGGAGACTTCAGGACTTCCTCATTATGAATCCACCAGGGCTTTCTACCTGAATAATAATTTCATAAACGAAGCCAGGATAAAGGATTTCTATGCCGAGGGCGATGATAAGGTGTATTACACAAAACGCATCGGTTAAAATTCCGGAGTAGTCTGTTCTCCTGATCCGGGATACATCCTGTATCATGCCCCGCATCATACTGACAGGACTTTGAATTTGTAACATTTGTTACAATTTGTCATCTTATTTTTCACCATTTTTACTGCTTGTAAATAAAAAGCGATGAGCAGCAAACTACTTAATATTGCGCGCAAATACCATAAATGGCCGGCGCTTGTAATAAGTTTCTTTCTTATTATGTTCGCTGTGTCGGGTATAATAATGAACCATCGTGGTATAACATCGAAGTCGGATGTAAGCCGTTCTTTACTGCCTTCTTCATACAGGCTCCGTAACTGGAATCTTGCTTCTGTAAAGTCATCCCTGATACTTAATGACGGTTCAAGGCTTGTTTATGGTAATTCAGGCATCTGGAAAAGCGATTCACTTTTTTCCTCCTTCACTGATTTCAATGAAGGGCTCGACAGGGGCATGGACAACCGCAAGGTCAGGTCGGTGGTTCAGCTTAATGACGGAACACTGCTGGCCGGTACCTTCTCGGGCCTGTACAGGAGACTGCCTGCCGGAACATCATGGAGCAGGATTAAGCTGCCTGTAAGCAGTGACCGCATCCAGGATGTTATATGCAATGATTCAGCAGCAATTGTTGTAACCCGTTCAGAGATAATTACTTTAACAGGTGGCTCAGGTGAAGAAGATGCAAAAGTTAATATACTGAAAACAGTAGAAGGTGAGAGCAGGACAATTTCTCTCTTCCGGCTTTTCTGGATACTTCACAGTGGAGAAATATTAGGTCTTGCAGGAAGGCTTCTGCTCGATCTCCTTGCCCTTGTGATTATTTTCCTGGTTATCACGGGATTGCTACATTTTTTTATTCCAAAGCTTTCACAGAATATCAGGAAGAAGCTAAGTGATCTTCCTGAGTTCCGGAGAAAAAATCTGCGTCTGCATAACAAGGCAGGAGCCTGGGCTTTTGTGCTGCTTCTTTTTGTTCCATTCACCGGTATGTTCCTGCGGCCTCCCTTCCTTATAACTATTGCTTATGGAAGCATTCCTGCAATAAGCAATCCCTTCACCGGCAGCAATAACCCATGGGAAGACAAGCTCCGGGCTGTTGCCTGGTCAGAGGAACTCAATGGTTATATATTATCGACAAGTGAAGGTTTTTATTTCAGCGACAGGAATTTTTCCGATTCCCTCAGATATTTTGCCGTTCAGCCGCCTGTAAGCGTTATGGGCATCAATGTATTTTCCCATGCTGGCGATAACAGGTTTTATGTCGGGTCATTTGACGGGCTATACCTCTGGCATCCCGTAAGGGGTGAAGTCATGGACCTTCTGCCAGCTCAGGAGGAAGGCAGGGGAAGAAGGAACACTCAGGTACTTATCAGCGGAATGATAAGCAGGGGAAAGGAACATGTGTTGTTTGATTATGACAGAGGTGACCTTTCAGAGGGCATATCTTTCCCTGCAATGCCTGAAAATATAAGGGCAGCAAGCCCTATGCCTTTATGGAATGTTGCCCAGGAAATACATACCGGCCGCATATATCAGCCTTTCCTGGGACCATTTTATATACTTGTCGTACCTCTTGTGGCTATCTTTTCCCTTATTGTATTTATAAGCGGCTATATACGCTGGCGAAAGCTTTACAGAAAGGCGTAAATTTTTGTTCAGCACTGTTTGCTGTCTGCGGTCCCGGCTTCTTTATTTTTTCTATTTTTGCTGTTCACTCGGTACAATTATGAAGCGATATCTCATTTTAATGTCAGTATTTCTGCTGGCACAGTTATTTGCATATTCACAGAAAGAAGGACTTTCAGCAATAAGCAGGGAAAGCCTGAAGAGTTATATGGAGTTTTTTTCTTCTGACCAGCTGAGGGGAAGGGAGATGGGATCGGTGGCGAATGAAATAGCATCCCTGTACATAAAAACAAATATTCAGCGCATGGGTCTGAAACCGGATGTTGATGATTATTTTCAGCATAATCCGCTGACGCTTGTTAAAAATTCACCTGAGGGCTCATACCTGAATTTAAAGGACAAAAGCGGACGTCAGATCTTTTCAACAGATTCAATAATGCAGCTTATGCCTCTTTCCGAAACACTTGAGACTGAAGGAGAAATAGTCTTTGCCGGATTTGGCTATGAAGATGAAGCAGGAGAATACAGTGACCTGAGAGATATCGACCTGAAGGACAAGGTGGTGCTACTTATGACAAGAACTCCGGAACTTGCAGGTTCAGGCAGAAAAGACATCAGTTTTTCCTTTGCTACCGAGGAAGAAAAAATCGGCAGACTCCTGAAAAAGGGAGTGAAGGCCTTCCTCTATGTATTTGACCCCGGACTTGATGAACAGGATCCTTTCAAAACAATATATTACCAGTACAGCAGTCAGGAACAGGTCATAAGTGATGGTTCAGGGGCATTGAACCTCCCTCTTGTTTTCGGGTTCATCAGACCGGCAGTTGCTGACAGTCTTTTGTCGTCATCAGGAAGGACACTGAAGGATCTTAACGATCAGATACTCACAACAGGAAAACCGGCATCTTTCAATATTACCGGTCGCTCAATAGCAATAAGAACTGCAGTCAGCAGTCACAGAACAGATGGCAGGAATGTGATAGGGATTATTGAAGGCAGCGATCCGGTTCTTAAGAAAGAGTGCGTTGTTTATACTGCCCATTTCGACCACGTGGGGACAGACAGCAGGGGAGAGATCTACAATGGTGCTGATGATGATGCATCAGGCTCAATGGCCATGCTTGAGCTGGCAAATGCTTTTATGAAACTGAAAAAGAAACCTCTGAGATCAATAGTTTTTGTCTGGGCAAATGGTGAGGAAAAAGGTCTGATAGGCTCCGCGTATTATGTCAGGAATCCTGCAATACCGCTTGAAAAAACGCTGCTCGATATAAACCTCGATATGATAGGCAGGTCAGTAACTCCTGCTGATACAGGAACATTTTTCGGCTTTGATATTGACGTCACAAAAAAGGGTGAAGTGATGATGTACTCAAAACATGAAAGCACCGAACTGGATAAGATAATTAAAAAGGCAGCAAGCCGGACTGGAATGAGCATACGCGATATGGGAGCAGATATCGAGGCAGGAGGAAGCGATCATGAGAGCTTTTGGGACAAGGGTGTACCCGCAATCATGTTCCATACAGGTGTGCATGCCGATACTCACCAGCTTACAGATGATGTTGACAGGATTGACTTTGAGAAGATGGAACAGGTAACAAAGCTTGTTTTCCTTACAGGTTATGAGGTTGCAAACAGGAAAGAACGAATACAGCTGAATAAGAAGCTATCCGAATAACATTATGATCAGACTTGTCCGGGCAAATGCATACGGACCTGGTATTCACGGGAAGTTACTAACAGACCGTTGTGGTATTTTTTTCACCTGATGCAACGTCTGCAGTATTGAAATCGTCTATGTGGTGGTCAGTAACTGAACTGATAATCTGCTAAAGCATAATATTACTGATACCCGGGGTAATATTATAATAATCCATAAGATATCCTGTGCCATGATCAAAGAAAAAATCATCGTAAAAAATGCTCACACAAACAATCTGAGAAATATTGATGTAGAAATACCTCGTCACAAGCTTGTTGTTTTTACAGGCGTTTCAGGATCAGGAAAGTCATCCCTTCTGTTCGATACCCTTTATACCGAGGCACAGAGGCAGCTTATTGAAACATTCTCAACATTTGCAAGAACCCGTATGCCAAAGCTTTCAAGACCTGATGTTGATGACATCCTTAACCTGTCGACAGCTATAGTTATCGACCAGAAGCGGCTGGGAAACAACCTCCGGAGCACTGTTGGAACCGCGACTGAGATCAACACATATCTCCGGCTCCTTTATTCAAGGATTGCCAGTCCCTTTATCGGTCCTTCATTTTACTTTTCTTTTAATCATCCCGAGGGGATGTGTCCCAGGTGCCATGGCCTCGGGAAAGAGATAAAGGTAGATCTCGGGATGTTCCTCGACACCGGTAAGTCGATCAGGGAGGGAGGAATAAGCCACCCGCATTACAAGGTTGGAGGATTCCTCTGGAAAGAACTTGTATCAACAGGTATTGTCGATCCTGACAAAGCTCTGAAGGATTACAGTGAGGAGGAAATGGACCTCCTCCTCTATTCAAAACCCTTCAGAATTGAAGGCTCAAAGGAAATACTCAGCTATAACAGGAATTTTGAAGGTATTGTACGGAAGCTCGAGAAATCAGTATCGGGGAGAGCTGATGATGAAGCAGATGAAGAAGAGAAAAATGCCTATACGAAATACTTCACCTATACAGTATGTTCAGAGTGCAATGGTGCAAGGATCAATAAAAGAGCTTCCGAGCCGGTAATAAATGGTTTGCCGATTCATCAGGTCTGCAGAATGGAACTCACCGATGTGCATGGCTTTCTGAAAGATATTAATGATCCGGTTTCAACGCCGGTTCTCAGGAAAGCTCTGTTCGTTCTTGAACAGCTTATAGATATAGGTGTAGGTTATCTTTCACTCGAAAGGGCCACCGGATCGCTCTCAGGAGGAGAATCACAGAGGGTAAAGATGGCACGGCAACTCGACTGTAACCTGACTGATCTTCTCTATGTTCTGGATGAACCGTCTATTGGACTGCACCCCAGGGATACAAGCCAGCTCATGGTTATACTGTCGAGGCTCAGGGAAAAAGGAAACTCTGTATTTGTGGTGGAACATGATCCTGATATAATAAGGGCTGCTGAATGGATAGTTGATATGGGACCCGGTGCAGGAGATAATGGAGGGAGGATAGTATATAATGGTACTCCTGAGGGGATTAAGCTGACTGACAGTATTACGGCAAAGTATCTCCATAATAACAGTAAACCTGAATTCTCCCGCAAGAATCCTCGGGAATTCTATGAACTCACCGCTTGCAGTGCAAATAATCTCAGGAATGTATCGGTGAGGATACCTAAAGGGATACTTACATGCATAACAGGTGTGGCCGGAAGCGGAAAGAGCAGCCTGATTCATGAGTGTTTCCTGAAGGAATACCCTCAGTCGGTGGTTATCGATCAGATGCCGGTGGGAAAATCCTCACGGGCCAATATAGCAACCTTTACAGGCCTGTTCAGTCTTATACGAAAGGAATTTGCCAGGTCAACAGGTGTCGATGCTTCGCTGTTCAGCTTTAATTCAAAGGGAGCCTGTGAAAAATGTAACGGACAGGGAGTCATTACCTATGAATTACATTTCCTCGATTCTGTCAAAACCATATGCGATGAATGTGAGGGGAAAAGATATCATGCTGAAGTTCTTGAATACAGGCTGAAGGAGAAAAATATTGCTGAAGTTCTGGATATGAACGTTGAACAGGCTTATGAGTTCTTTTCAGGCAGTGTAATCAGGAAATACCTTCAGCTTCTGAAACAGGTAGGACTGGGCTATATCCGCCTGGGTCAGACCTTAAGTTCATTATCAGGTGGAGAGTCGCAGCGGCTGAAGATCGCAACAGAGCTTCAGAAAGAGGGCAATATCTATATCATGGATGAACCCACAACAGGCCTCCACATGTCGGATATTGATAAATTCTATTCAATTGTAAGGTCGCTTGTTGAAAAAAATAATACAGTCATTATTATTGAACATAACCTCGATATAATAAAATACGCCGACTGGATAATCGATCTGGGTCCTGAAGGTGGAAGAAAAGGGGGAGAGGTGATCTTTGAAGGAGTTCCTGAAGACATCCTGCAGTGTGAGAGATCCTTTACAGGCAGATTTCTGCGCAAGGTGCTTGCAACAGACAGATAATAAGGATGTAGCATTTTGTATCGGAGCCTTGTCCCGGCATACGGGATTCATTTTTCACTTATATTTGAGTTAATTTTAAGAGATATGACCTACTGCGAATACATTGAAAAACTTCCTTCCGGACCTAAGAGGGACCTTCATAAGAATTATCATGATAATCATTATGGTTTCCCTCTGCATGATGACAATGAGCTCTTTGGGAGGCTTGTCCTTGAGATAAACCAGGCAGGCCTGAACTGGGAGATAATACTGAAGAAAGAACCTGCATTCAGGAAGGCTTTCAGCAACTTCGATATAAAAAAGGTGGCAGCATATAAGGAAAAGGACAGAGAAAGACTTCTTAACGATGCCGGAATAATACGCAACAGGCTTAAGATCAATGCTGCTATTGAAAATGCGATAGTCATAATCAGCCTTCAGAAGGAAAACGGATCATTTGAGAAATGGCTTGAGAGTAACAATCCTAAGATCCTGGAGGAATGGGTGAAGCTGTTCAAAAAGACTTTCACCTTCACAGGCGGAGAGATAGTAAACGAATTTCTCATGAGCATAGGTTACCTTCCCGGGACACATGATATCAACTGCCCCGTTTACAAAAAGATACAGAAGCATAATCCTGTATGGATGAAAACAGGCTGAAGATGAGGGTTCCAATCACATCACGATAGCTATTAATGTAATAGTTTTTCCAGAATTATCCCCCTTTCGATTTTCCCCCATAGCCGTCAACCTAAGAGTGCCCTTTGGTGGAATAGCAAGTTTACATTTTCCCCTCCTTTTGAAGGAGGGGTGGCCGCAGTACAATGTTTATCAGAGTA
>CAZEYY010000057.1:15742-22845 GCA_964516485.1 uncultured Rikenellaceae bacterium | reverse complement strand
ACTGATTATCATACTTGCTTACCTTTTCAAAGAAGCTGTTAAGGTCACCGGTGAAACATTCTTCCGGAAGGAATTTTTCAACAACAACATCTTCTTTTTCAAGCTGATAGCCTGCTTCCCTCGCAAGTATAAGTATTTTTCTGACAACATCAGTACCGCTCAGGTCTATCCTTGGATCAGGTTCAGAATACCCTTTTTCCCTTGCTTTCTTTATTGCAGTGCTAAGCGGCATTTTAGGTCCCAGTTCGTTGAATATGAAGTTCATGGTGCCTGAAAGGACTGCTTCTATCTTCAAAATTTTGTCGCCACTGACAACAAGGTCATTTATTGTTTTTATTATTGGAAGTCCTGCTCCAACTGTAGTTTCATACATGAACCGGACTCCCTTCTCGCTTGCAACGCTTTTAAGCAGCTGATAATAACTATACTCAGCTGAGCATGCTATTTTATTTGCTGTAACAACAGAAACGTATTTTGAAAGTATTTCTTTGTATCGAGCCGCAACATCTTCATTTGCAGTGCAGTCGATAAAAATAGAATTTCTGAGGTTCAGCTTTGTCATATAATTTATGAAGGCAGCAATGTCACCTTTTTCAGTTGAGGTTTTAAGCGCTTCTTTGTAATTATTCAGCGAAACACACTTCTTGTCAAGAACCATTTTACGGGTATTAACAACCCCCATCAGGTTTACTTTAAGCTTATGTTCATTAAGAAGAACAGGTGACTGTTCCTGGAGTTGTTTCATCAGGCTGCTGCCCACCAGGCCGGTGCCTGCAACAAACAGGTGCATTTCCTTGTACCTCGAAAGGAAGAATCCGTCATGGATAACGTTCAGCGCCTTTCTGAGACTTTCATTTTTTATTACAACAGAGATGTTAAGTTCTGAAGAACCCTGGGCGGTAGCTATTACATTTATGCCATTTCTGCCGAGTGACTTGAACAGGTTAGCTGAGATCCCCGGAGTGTTTTTCATTTTCTCCCCGACAATTGCGATTATTGACAGATTCTTTTCAATAAGCACATTCAGCTCGCTGTTAAGTTCAATCTCGGTGCGGAATTCGCTTTTTATTGAATCAATTGCATTATCGGAATCAGAAGGTACTACAGCAAAACTAATTGAGTATTCCGATGAGGCCTGTGTTATAAGAATTATGTTTATGTTCTTTCGTGCAAGAGCCCCGAATAATCTCATTGAAGTGCCTGTTACGCCGACCATGCCTGTGCCCTGCAGGGTAATAAGATCAATATGGTCAATTGATGAAATGCCTTTAATCGGGCTTATGTTGCCATTTGTCGGTTGGTGACTGATCAGAGTCCCTTTGAGTTCAGGCTTAAAAGTGTTAAGTACCAGAATTGGTATATTTTTCTTATATACCGGCCGGAGGGTGGGAGTATAGATTACCTTAGCGCCGAAGTGTGAGAGCTCGATAGCTTCTGAATATGTCAGATTTTCAATTGCATAGGCCTTTTCCACCTTCTTCGGATCAGCAGTCATGAATCCGTCAACATCAGTCCATATCTCAAGCAATTCGGCTTCAAATGCAGCTGCAACAATTGCAGCAGTGTAATCTGAACCTCCTCTGCCGAGAGTAGTCGTTTCACCTTTCTCGTTTGAAGCAATGAATCCTGGCATGACAGTAATCTTTGCCGAAGCAGCTTTTGATTTCCGGAGAAGCTTGCCGCTTGTTTCAAAGTCAACATTTGCAAAACCAAAGTTGCTGTCTGTTCTGATTACTTCCCTGGAGTCGACATATATACTTTCGTCAATAATGCTGCTTATTATTAATGATGACAGCAGTTCACCTGTGCTCAGCACCTCATCGAGAGAATGTTTACTTAGCTCCCTGACAAGATATATTCCGTTGAGTGTTTTTTCAAGATTTTTGAAAAGGGTATCTGTTTTCTCCGAAAGGGACTGTGCCTTGTCTTTGCCGGCAAGTTGTCTGATTACATCTTTGTGTCGTGCAATGATCCGGGAAAGCTGTGCTCTGAATTCCTCATTTTGTGCCGAAGCAAGTTCACAGGTTGCCTTGAGTTCATCTGTTATGCCCTGAAAGGCAGAAACAACAACAATACAGGGAGATTGTTGCGATTCAACAATTTTTCTAACACCTTTTATTCTTTCAGGTGTTCCTACAGAGGTACCTCCGAACTTGAGAACTTTCATTTTGTTAAAATAAAAAAGCATCCCATGGATGCATAAAAGAACAAAAATAGTAAAATTCTTTTGAATTTACAATATGTATTAATAATATTAATTTATTTAACTAAAATACTTAATAATATTAATATCAATACCAGAAAATAACAAATCAAGTGAATAAAAGACCGCAATGCATGAATTACATTGCGGTCTTTTTATATTTTGCAGGCTCAGTTACTTCCTACTTTCTCCAGGCGTTTAATAATTGAAAAAATGAAAGTGGCTGATATGAGGCAGCAAACTATGAACACCAGCCATAAAGTACTCAATGGCACCTTGTCCCATAAAATTGTACCCACGACGAGCAGTTTATTTCCAACTGCAGTTGCCAGCAGCCAGCCTCCCTGCATAAGTCCCTGAAACCTTGAAGGAGCTACTTTTGATACGAAAGACAGACCCATAGGGCTAAGGAATAGTTCCGCAACAGTAAGTATAAGATAACTGCTTATCAGCCAGTATGGTGAAACGCGGTCAACATCATTTACAGGGACACCATTAAGATCGGCCGGTGACTTTAGGCCAAGAGATGAAATGAGAACAATAACAAAGCCTATTGCTGCAATTATCATTCCTATCCCTATTTTTTTCGGAGTCGAAGGCTCAATGCCTTTTTTTGACAGCCATGCAAAAGCGCCCATCACAGGAAATGTGAGAGCTACAATGAACAGAGGGTTAAACGACTGGAAAACCTCAGGAGAAATTGCATTTTTTTCACCGAAAGGAGAGGAGATTTTTGACAGAAGGCCTGTAGGATCAAAACCTGCCAGATAGAAAGTTGCGAGTAGAAGCGCCAGAAACAGGATTACTCCTCCTGAAATTTTTGATTTTCTTGTCATGTCGCCTTTAAGGAGCATTACAATGCCGGCTATAACACCCACAACTGACAGCATAGAAGGCAGGGTAAAGAAAAGGTTTGTAAAGGCGCCAACCTGCTTAGCTGTATAATCCCTCGCATATAATGTTAATGTCAGACCATTCTGATGGAAGGACATCCAGAAGAAGATGACAACAATGAACACAAGTACCAGTGCAACAATCCTTGCCTTTTCTTCGGGTTTTGAAGTGAGTACTATCCATGTTATGAAACCTGCAAACAGTCCGAATGCAAAACCTGATGCCCAGCCAACAGCCTCAATGAATGAAAGGGCGAAAGCAGTAATTACAGTTGCGCCAATTGCTATGGCAAGAATCCATGGCTTAAAATCGACCTTTTCAGTAGCTTCACTTTTCTTTGTTTCCTTATTGGGAAGCAGTTTTCCGAAGAATAGGTAAACAAGAAGTGAAATTACCATTGCTATCGCGGCTATCCCGAATGCATAGTTGTATCCTTTTGAGAAAACTTCCAGATAACTGTTTGCAAATGAAGAAAGATCTGTAACAGGACCGTTAAGGCTTACGTTATTTGCCAGTTGCTGAAAGGTGCCTGTATCAGTCATGCTTCCGTTAATATACTGATGGCATAATGATGGCAGACTTCCGTCATGCAGGAATCCGTTTACCTTGAGCCACCAGTTTCTCATTCCTGTAGCGGCAAAAGGTGCAAAGAAGGCGCCAACGTTAATACCCATGTAAAAAATCATAAAAGCAGAATCCCTGAGCTTTGTATACTTTGGATCATCATACATCTGGCCAACAACAGCCTGCAGGTTTCCCTTGAAAAGGCCATTGCCCAGGGCAATTGTAAATAAGCCGATTATTGTAAGCGTAAGTGTCATTCCGGGAACAGCCATTATTATATAGCCCGCGAACATAATTATTATGCCGGCAAGGATGACAAGCTTGTATTTTTTAGTTGAATCAGCGAGGATTCCCCCAAACAGGGCAAGTGCATATATGCTGAAATAGAACCAGCTGTAAATGGTACCTGCCTTCTCAGCCGAGAGTCCGAACTTGGCCTGCAGAAAGAGCACCAGAATTGCCATCATTGTATAAAAGCCGAATCTTTCTCCCATATTGGAAAAAAAGGCTACCAGTAGTCCCTTGGGATGGTTTTTGAGCATAATTATGGTTTTAAAATTGTTAAATTATTGTCTTACAGGTAAGTGTGTGATCTGTATCATCTTGCAACGGGCGTTATCAAAAAATCATTTGCATCAGTCCTGAACAAATATATTAATCTTTTTAAACTAAAAAAACCGGGTAAATCATTACTCGCATTTTACCATTTCAGAGTAGGATAATTTTAAAATACGCATGAAGAATGTAAATTTGTGTTCAAACCATTGAGAAATTCAGACTGGTAATTATGAAAATATTCAGCTCTGCCCAGATAAAAGAGATTGATTCATATACAATCATTCATGAGCCGGTAAGCTCGGTAAATCTCATGGAAAGAGCTGCCGGAGAGGTATTTGACTGGTATGTACATCTTTTTGACCGGCGCCACAGGATTTTTATTTTTGCAGGACCGGGAAATAACGGGGGAGACGGCCTGGCACTTGCAAGGATGCTGGCAGGTGAACGGTATAATGTTGAATTGTGGTATCCCGATTTCAATGCAAAAACTTCAGTTGACTGGAAACAGAATTTTAAGCGGCTGAAAAAGGAATATCCCGATGTAATAAAGGTTCTTAAGGATGAATCAGCTTTCCCTTTCATTTCAAAAGAAGATGTAATTATTGATGCAATCTTTGGTTCAGGCCTCAGCAGGCCTGCAGATGGACTTATTGCAGCAATAATAAGACTCATTAACGAAAGTAGGGCTACAAGGGTATCAATTGATATTCCATCAGGTCTGTTTTGTGAAGACAATGGAAAAAATGATCCTGCCTCAATAATTCAGGCAGACTATACACTCAGTTTCGAATTTCCAAAACTGGCATTTATGTTTGCTGAAAATGCAAAATTTACGGGTGACTGGGATGTTCTGCCAATTGGTTTGCATGAAAGTATTATTGAAGACACAGAAACGCAATTCAATTATTTAACGGCAGATGATGTAAGACCTTTGTTGAAGACGCGAAATACATTTGACCATAAGGGAATGTTCGGTCATGGCCTGCTTGTTGCAGGTTCTGCCGGTAAAACAGGAGCTGCAATTCTGAGTGCCAAAGCAGCTCTGCGCACAGGCATTGGTTTGCTTACATGTCATTTGCCCTGGTCGGGGAGAGGAGTAATGAATACTTCTGTTCCCGAGGCTATGGTGACAGCTGATAAAAATGAAGAGTTTATAAGCGGGGTTGATCTGACATTAAAATATTCTGCCGCCGCAATTGGGCCGGGTATTGGCAGAGACAAGTCAACACAGAAAGCCTTGCTCAGCTTCCTTAAAGATTTCAGGTCTCCTCTTGTTATTGATGCTGATGCACTTAATATACTCTCAGAAAACAGACAAATGTACTCCTTGCTTCATAAAGGTATTATTCTGACTCCCCACCCGAAGGAGTTTGAGCGTCTTACGGGAAAATTAAGCACAGGGTATGAAAGGCTTAAAAACCAGATTAAGTTTTCAGAAAAAAATAATTGTTTTGTTGTCCTGAAAGGAGCATACACCTCTGTTTCAACTCCGGAAGGGAAAGTATATTTCAACAGTACAGGCAATCCTGGTATGGCAACAGCCGGGAGCGGGGATGTATTGACAGGAATAATCCTATCTTTGCTGGCACAGGATTATTCCCCTGAACAGGCTGCAGTTCTCGGAGTATACCTGCACGGACTTGCAGGGGATATTGCTGCTGAAGCCGGAGGATATGAAGCTCTTATAGCTTCCGATATAATAAATAACATCGGTCCTGCGTATATAAGACTAAGGGAAGGTGAAGAATGAACTGATTGAATTTTACAATTATAAAAAGAATTAAAATATGAAACACTTATTAAAACTATTTATATTCAGCGCTTTAGCAATACTTGTCAGTTCGTGTGGAACAGGCAGAAAGGTTACGGAATCACAGGTTTCTGTTGTGCCTCTGTCTGATACTGTCAGCGTAACTGACGGGAGTATTGTTTACGGCTTGCCTCGAACAGTTTTTACAGTTAAGTTTGATCTTGAGCGGACTGTGGAAATACCCGGACCTTATGCACGCTATGCTGATGACCTGCTGGGAATTACAGATGCTATACTGAAGGAAAATGAAAGCTGGATGATTACAGGCGTTACTGTGAAAACACATGAGGAACTGGACCCTTCGGAATATTATATTATTAAAAGCTCTGGCTTCCTGAAGAGCAATGCACTGTCACTGCGAAAGGAGGGACTGATTCTCGATGTGAATCCCCGTCAGTTCCTTGTAAGCGAAGGCCAGTCGGTAAGTGATGGTGATGAGTTTGAACAGCTAAGGTTTTCTGACCTGGGATCTGACGAATATTTCAGCCTGCAGAGCGATACAGCATTTAAGAGAGTCAGCATCGATTCAACTTTTATTAGGATACCCTATATTGTTGAGAAGAAGAAAAGAATATCCACCGATCAGCTTGCTGAAAAAGCAGCAAAAAGGATTATGGAGATCAGGGATGGAAAACATCTGATACTTACCGGAGAAGCAAATGTGTTTCCGCAGAATGAGGCTCCGATAAATGAGATAAACAGAATTGAAAAGGAATATCTGGAACTGTTTGCAGGCAAGACAATCAAGGAGAACAGAAGCTATACAGTCAATTTAATACCTGAACCGGGAATGGAGAAAAAGCCTGTGACACTTTTCCAGTTTTCAGAGCTTACAGGTCCGCTTTCGGCCTCCTCAAAGAGCGGACTTGCTGTGAATGCAGAGCTCATCCCGGAAAAGAAAACCAAGGCACTTACAATAATCAACAATAATCAGTCAGGTGTCGCAACAACTGAATTGGATAAGTTATTTTACAGGGTTCCGGATATTATAAATCTGAAGATATCAATTGGAGGCGAAGTGCTTTTCAGTTCACGCAAGATGGTTTATCAGTTCGGTGAGACTATACAGCTTCC
>CAZEYY010000057.1:9847-15642 GCA_964516485.1 uncultured Rikenellaceae bacterium | reverse complement strand
CAGCGAAGCGAATTACGCGCGAAGCGCATTTATCGAAGTATTATTGGATTTTACCTTTGAAGTTTTTCTGAAAATCTTCCCATTTCTGCTTTTCATAATTTTTGTCTGTAAAAAAGCTCAGGAGGGTTTCCATGTCTTTAGGTGGTTTGTAACCGGGAACCGGAGCTGAAGCAAGCTGACCGTTATCCTGTGGAAACAGAAAAACAACAGTAGGATATGAAAGCTGGCCCTGTAACAAAGCCACTGCGAGCTGATGTGCCCTGCCTGCTTTTCCGTCATTAATGAAGGTCTGTCCCATAAACTCGACCTTTTCACTGCCTTCTGCATTGAATTTGACAGGATAGAATTTGCTGTTCAGGAGCTCAGCAATTACCGGATTTGTAAAAGTATCCTTATCCATCTTTTTACACCATCCGCACCAGTCAGTGTAGGTATCTATAAAAAATGGACGCGGAGACTTTTTGTACAATTGCTCTGCTTCCTGAATTGTATACCACTTTACTCCTTCATTCTGGGCATTCACCGTGATTGTAAATGCTGATATTGAATATATTGCAAGTACTGCAAAAAAAGCCTTGATTCTCATTTTCATCCTGTTTAATCTTCTCACTACAAATTTATATCAAAAAAATGTCCTCCGGGTAAAAAGTTTTAATTATCACTAAATAACAACAATCGGGCCAGAGTTTTGTTCTTCAATACCTGTCAGCCTGTAGCTTGCATTCAATATATTTTCTACATTTACCGGTCATTTTAAATTTATTAAATGGAAACAATTGCAAGAACTCTGCGTGATTCAAAGACTGCCAGATGGACAGCTTTGGCAATAGTCTCATTCACAATGCTTTGCGGCTATTACCTTACTGATGTTATGGCCCCTCTAAAGCCTATGCTTGAAAAGGAACTGATGTGGAACAGTACAGAATATGGTTTTTTCACAAGTGCTTATGGCTGGTTTAATGTCTTCCTGGGGATGCTGATCTTCGGTGGCATTATTCTCGACAAAATGGGAGTAAGGTTTACCGGTAAGATGGCGACAATTATTATGGTTATCGGAACGGCAATTAAATTCTGGGCTATATCAACCCATGCAATGGATGGCCGTGAGTTGTTCGGTTTCAAAATGCAGGTTGTTATTGCGGGTGTAGGCTTTGCAATCTTTGGAGTCGGAGTGGAGATTGCCGGGATCACAGTGTCAAAGATAATAGTTAAGTGGTTTAAGGGAAAGGAGATGGCTCTTGCCATGGGACTTGAAATGGCTACTGCACGTATCGGGACAACTCTTGCAATGGCGACTTCGGTACCACTTGCCAATGCGCTTCACGGCGTTTCAAAACCGGTTCTTGTCTGCCTGATAATGTTGTGTATCGGCATGATAGCCTTCTTTATATATGCCACTATGGACAAGAAACTTGACAAATCCCTGGCAGAGGAAGCAGCCAGGACCGGCAATGCCGAAGAAGAGGAATCATTCAGGGTTGCCGATATACTTTATATAGTAAAGAATAAGGGCTGGTGGTATATTGCAATTCTGTGCGTACTGTTTTATTCTGCAGTTTTTCCCTTCATTAAATTCGCTACTGATCTGATGGTTAATAAATTCCATGTCAAGGAGGATCTTGCAGGTAACATTCCTGCACTTCTGCCAATCGGTGCAATTATTCTTACTCCTTTCTTTGGCAACCTTTATGACAGGAAAGGAAAAGGCGCCTCAATAATGATTGTCGGAGCTCTTCTGCTTATTCTTGTTCACGCTGTATATTCAATTCCTTTTCTCACTGCAACACCGCTTGCAATAGTAATGATTATGATCCTCGGAGTAGGATTTTCACTTGTTCCATCAGCCATGTGGCCCTCAGTGCCTAAGATTATTCCTGAAAAACAACTTGGCACTGCTTATGGTATGATTTTTCTTGTACAGAATATTGGTCTGTCACTTGTTCCTTTGCTTATTGGCTGGGTACTTGATAAATTCTGCATCGTGGGTACAAGGATGATGGACGGGGCTGAGGTTCCGAGTTATAATTATACTCTTCCCATGCTTATTTTCACTGGTTTTGGTGTTCTTGCCCTTATCTTCGGACTCCTGCTGAAACGTGAAGATAAACTTAAGGGATATGGACTAGAATTACCCAATATAAAAAATTAAAGATATTTGCGTCTTTAATTATTTTTAATATTTTTGCTGTAAGTAACTTAAAATTGAAACAGATATGAAGAAGATAATTATTGGTTTATCAGGTATTGTACTTGTGGCACTTGTTGTAGTGCTTTTTACAAATGCATCAGTTGGTGATCCCAAGGATTCAAAGAAGGCTCAGACTGAAGTATCAAAGGATTGTGGTAAATGTCCTTCATCTGCAAAATGTGCTGGTGCGAGTGAAGCAAAAACATGCGATCATGCAAAAGCAGGAGAAGCAACTGCAGCCAAATCATGTGCCGGTTGTCCTTCAGCAGAAGCAAAAAAATGTGAAGAAGCAAAGCCTTGCTGCGCTTCAAAGAAGTAAGCCCCTTTACAGGCAGATAATTTGCCTGATATAATATTCTGAGTCATAGCTATCCATATCCGGATGTTATGACTCAGGTTTTTAAATACCTTTCACAAAAACAAAAATCAAAGAAAATGGCTGTTGAATTCGAAAAGGCAAAGATTTTTAATTTCTCCGATTCAATCGAGTATTCAGACGGCGGAATAGTAAGCAAGAGTGTACTTAAAAAGCAAACCGGAAATATCTCCCTGTTTTCATTTGATAAGGGAGAAGCTCTGAGTGAACACACTGCTCCCTTTGATGCCATGATACAGGTTGTTGACGGCAGGGGAGAGATTACAATAGGCGGGAAACCTTATATACTCGAAAGTGGTGAGACCATTATAATGCCTGCAAATATCAGTCATTCAGTAAAGGCTGTTGAAAAATTCAAGATGGTGCTTACTATGATCAGGAGCTCTTAGCTCAGAAAATCATATTGAAGAAGCAATACATTACTGCACCGATACTTGCACTTACAGGAATTGTAAGTATCCATGCCCAGAATATTTTTGTCGTGACTCCCCATTTTACTGCAGAGACGCCTTTTCTGGCTCCAACGCCGATAATTGCGCCTGTTATTGTATGAGTTGTGCTTACAGGTATTCCGAAATGAGTTGATCCGAACAGAGTGAGTGCGCCTGCAGTTTCCGAGCAGAATCCTTCGTAGGGTTTGACCTTAGTGATTTTTTGTCCCATTGTTTTCACTATTCTCCAGCCACCAAAGAGTGTTCCCATAGCAATTGCACTCTGACATGAGAGTATTATCCAAAGGGCAATAGGATCATCTTTTGTTGCCAGGCCAGATACTATAAGGGCAGCCCAGATTATTCCCATTGATTTCTGTGCATCATTTCCGCCGTGTCCCAATGATAGAGTCGAAGACGAAATCAGCTGAAGCCGCCGGAAGACCTTATCGACACCCGAAGGAGTGAAGTTTCTTACGATGTAAACGACTATTGTAGATATTATGTAGGATATTACCATTCCAAGCACAGGAGCAACGAAAATAAAGGCAATTATCTTAAGCAGACCGGAGTAAACTATGGATCCTGCACCTGCATGTACAAAAGCTGCACCCACAAGGCCACCCACAAGGGTATGAGATGAGCTGGAAGGAAGGCCCCACCACCAGGTGATCAGATTCCAAATTATTGCAGCTACAAGTGCCGCTGATATTACTGTTAAATTAAGAACATCAGGATTCACGACTCCTTTGCCAATTGTATGGGCAACTTTAAGAGGGAAAACAGTGAATGCGATAAAATTAAAAAAAGCTGCAAGTATGACAGCAGTTACAGGAGAAAGTACTTTTGTTGATACTACTGTTGCTATTGAGTTTGCAGAATCGTGAAATCCGTTAAGGAAATCAAAGATAAGTACAAGGGCAACAACTATATACAGAACAATCATTGTAAAAATCTAAATGCTTCAGGTAAGTAAAAAATATTCGACCAAGATACAAAACTATTCGATTGTTTTTACCTCAAAAACAAAAAAGGAGCCAGTAACAGCTCCCCGAATTTAATAAATTATTTAAGTGTTATTTAAGCCATTTTAATTAATATGGCTTTAAGTGTATCTGTAACATCCTCTTCCTCGTCAACGCATCTTTCAAGTATTTCGAGGATCTTGTTGTTCTTAAGAAGCTCCTTGGGATCTTCTTCTTTGTCAAATAGTTGTTGTACACCCACAAAATAAAGTTCATCAGCTCTGTGTTCAATTTCCTTTACCTTATCGCAGGCAATTGTGATTTTTTCCTTGTTGGCGACAGGATCATTAAGGCAGTCAACAGCATTTTTTATTTCCAGGGCAGCGGCATATATAAGATTTGCCATTTCACCATAAACAGGCATTAGTTTTTTAGGCCTGTAAAGGCAGATCCGCCTGCTTATACCGTTAATAGAATCAACAACATCATCTATATGGGCTGTCAGTTCATGAATGTCTTCTCTGTCGAAAGGGGTTATAAAGGACTTGTTAAGCTGCTCATAGGTTTTATTTGTTATCTCATCACCAATGTGCTCGATGTCCTTGATTTCTTTATTGTAGTTTTCAAGTTCATTATAATCTGTCACTGTCATCATGTCCTTAAGCACCTTAGATGCTTTTACAAGGTTTTCTGCATCATCTTCGAACAGGGGAAAAAACGAATGATCTTTTGGTACGAAAAACTTAAGAATTGTATCAATATTCATAGTACAGGGTAATTTTATGTAAATATAATATTATATCAGTTAATCCAGTTCAGAAAATAATACATTAATCCTCCGATTGCCGCGGATATCGGTATTGTGAGGATCCATGCCCAGAAAATCTTAGTTGTAACTCCCCATTTTACGGCAGATGCACCTTTATGCGCGCCAACTCCTATTATTGATCCGGTTATTGTATGTGTTGTACTTACCGGAATGCCAAAATGCGTGGCTCCGAACAGAGTCAGGGCACCTGCAGTTTCAGCGCAGAATCCTTCAAAAGGCTTTAGCTTTGTGATTCTCTGTCCCATTGTTTTTACAATTCTCCAGCCGCCAAAAAGTGTTCCGAGGGCAATTGCTCCCTGGCATGAGAGAATGATCCACATGTGGTGTTTTATGTTGTCTTCTTTTGTTACAAGTCCTGTAATAAGCAATGCAACCCATATTATCCCCATTGATTTCTGTGCATCGTTTCCACCGTGTCCGAGACTGAAGGCTGACGCTGAAAGAAGCTGAAGTCTTCTGAAATGCTTATCCACAGTGAAAGGAGACTGCTTTTTTACAATATACATTACTATTGAAGAAATGAAAAAGGACATAATCATGCCAAGCACCGGGGCAACAACTATAAAGATTACAATTTTAATTACTCCTGAAAAAACAACAGAGCTTGTTCCCGCACCTGCAATGGCGGCCCCCACCATACCTCCCACAAGTGTATGTGAAGAACTGGAAGGCAGTCCCCACCACCAGGTCAGGAGATTCCAGATAATGGCAGCAAAAAGTGCAGCTGCGATAACATTCAGATTTACCACACCTGGGTCAATTATCTTACCGCTTATAGTTGTTGCAACATTCAGAGGGAACACCATAAAGGCAATAAAGTTGAAAATGGCAGCTAACAGAACAGCTGAAAATGGCGACAATACCCTTGTTGACACAACTGTGGCAATCGAATTGGCGGAATCGTGAAATCCGTTTATGAAATCGAAAACAAGTACAAGTGCTATAACAACATATAAGAATTCCATATTATTCAGGAGTTTTTCATTTGTGTTAAGTATGACATTCT
>CAZEYY010000057.1:0-9747 GCA_964516485.1 uncultured Rikenellaceae bacterium | reverse complement strand
TATAAGAATTCCATATTATTCAGGAGTTTTTCATTTGTGTTAAGTATGACATTCTGAGTAGGATAGTGCAGCGGAGCGATTCTCCTTAAAGACAAAACCTGATACTGTCAGTTTAGTAAAAACCATGGTGTAAAGTAATTGAATATTACTGATACTCAGGAAAAATTTGCGTTACGATTTTGTTACATTTTTCACAGTACCTGTGAAAGATGATGTATGTTCTTACTTATATCACTCCGGTTTCTTATCTTTGTGTAAGAAGTGATTACAAGATAATAAATTCAGTAATAATAAATATTTAATTAAATGAGTAATATTAAGAACATTGAGCCTAAACAGGTATGGGGCTATTTTCATGACTTATGCCAGATACCGCGACCTTCAAAGAAGGAGAAAAGGATAATTGAGTTTATGCAGGACTTTGGCAAACAGCACAAACTTGAAACAATTGTTGACAAAACAGGCAACGTAATTATCAGAAAACCTGCCACAAAGGGAATGGAAAAGAGAAAAGGTGTTATTCTGCAGGCACACCTCGACATGGTCCCGCAAAAAAACAGCGACAAAAAGCATGATTTCGAAAAAGATCCGATCGAAACTGTAATTGACGGAGAATGGGTAAGGGCAAATGGTACAACTCTGGGATCAGACAATGGCATCGGTGTAGCTGCAGCTATGGCTGTCCTTTCATCCAAAACCCTGAAACATGGTCCCGTTGAAGCTTTATTCACTGTTGATGAAGAAACAGGCATGACAGGAATATTCGGTTTGAAGAAGGGAGTCCTGAAGGGCGACATTCTTATGAATCTTGATTCTGAGGATGAAGGTGAGCTCTGCGTCGGATGCGCTGGAGGTATTGATGTTAGTGTGGAGAAAAAATACAAGGAGGAAAAGACTCCCGGAGGGTATACTGCATATAAGGTCATATTAAAAGGGCTGAAAGGCGGTCATTCAGGTGTTGATATTGCTCTGGGCCGTGCTAATTCAAACAAACTGATGTTCAGATTCCTTATGCAGGCTGAGTCAGATTTCAGTATCCGCATTGCAGAAGCTGCAGGAGGCGATCTGCGGAACGCTATTCCTAGGGAATCTTATTCTGTTGTTCTTGTACATGGTAAGAAAGCGCCTCTCTTTGAAAAGTTTGTAAAGCACTATGACAAGATGTACAAGGCTGAGTTCTCTGATACTGAACCGACACTTCAGATGAAGGCAGAAAAAATTCAGACACCTGCAAAAGTTATGGATAAAACAGACCAGTATAAAATAATCAGGGCTGTCTTTTCCTGTCCTAACGGTGTACAGAGGATGAGCCAGGCTATGAAGGGACTTGTGGAGACATCAAATAACCTTGCAATAGTTAAATGCATAAAGGGTAAATTTGAAGCGCATAACCTGACAAGAAGTTCTGTTGATTCTTCAAAGGAAGCAACAGCATGGAAAATAGCAGCAGTATTTCACCTTATAGATGCCAAGGTTGAACTCAGGGGAGGTTACCCGGGCTGGAAGCCAAACATGCAGTCACCTGTCCTTAATTCGATGAGCAAGGTTTATAAAGGCCTGTATGGCAAGGAACCTGAAGTCAAGGCTATTCATGCAGGACTTGAATGTGGTATCCTGGGTGGATCATACCCTCATCTCGATATGATCTCATTCGGTCCGACAATTAAATATCCGCACTCTCCTGATGAAAAGGTAAACATTGCATCAGTTCAGAAGTTCTGGGATTTTCTTGTCGAGAGCCTTAAGAATATTCCTTCAAAGTGAGCGACTGGAATGCCATACTGTCAATATCGCTGATTACTTCGGTTCCTGTTGTTTATGGCATTATATTCTCTTTCGTATATAAGGAAAAGCACAACAGCCTTGGGGAGCTATTCGGTATTTCCTTTAAAGGCCATCAATATTCTATAAATAAGCTGAGGATGGTTTATTTGTTCATCCTCAGCTTTTTAACTATTTATCTTCTGAATCGGCTGCTTGATCCGGTTCCTTCAGAAGGCCCAATAAGGACTGTATTTATTTTTACAATATTTTCTCTGGCTTCACTGTATAATTATTCTCTTGTGAAAGTATCGTGTAACAGTCTTACATGCATACTGTTACACATTTCACTGATAGTCATTTTAATTTTAATGGTATTCGGACTGGGTTTGCATAAGCCCTGGAGCTATCTGATGTTTGTGTCCCCGTTTTACTGGTCTGCATGGTCATGGATAGTACCTTCACCTGCAGAAAGCCTTGCCTATTCAGGAATTGCACTTTTGCTGTCGGGGATTTACATGACAGTCTCAATTTATATAATCAGAAAGTAAGTAAGGGAGGATTACTGCCCGGTGTACCTCGACATGTGAGCCAGGAAGAGATCTTTCCTGTTTCTTGCTATCGGGATCTTTGATCCGTCTGTCATTTCTATGTAACCACCGTCATGCCTTATATATTTCTTTACAAAATCAAGGTTTATGAGGTGAGAATTATGCGGTCTGAAAAAATTCCGGTCATTCAGTATATCCTGAAATTCCTTCAGGTGCCTTGATACAAGTATTTTACGCTTGTCATTTATGTGGAACCATGAATAACTTCTGTCAGCTTCAATCCTGATTATCTCCTTCGGATTCAGGTATTCTCTTCCGTCAGTTGTCGGAATTACAAGCCTTGTGGGCTGTGACGTCCTGATATTCTCAAGAAGCACTTCAAGGTTTTCATGACCGGAGAGGGGAGAAGTGGTTCTTTTATGTACAACCTTATTGACCGATTCAATAAACTCATTTATGTTTATCGGCTTCAGGATATAATCAACAGCACTGAACTTAATAGCCTTTATAGCATAATGGTTGAAAGCAGTAATGAAGATCACATCAAAGTCTTTCTGAGGAAAATGTGTAAGAAGGTCAAATCCCGTTCCATTTGGCATTTCAACATCCAGGAAAACCAGTTCCGGTTTAATTTCCCTGATGAGCTGCACCCCGTCCCTGACATTGTGAGCTTTACCGGTGACCTCGAGACCTGGACAATACTCATTGATTATTGAGCTGATAAAATCAACAGCATCATGCTCATCATCAATAACTACCGTTATCAGTCTGTGTTTCATGAAAGTATGGGGATTTGTATCTCAACCATTGTGCCATCCGGTTCTCCCTTGTCATTTTTCAAATCGGTATATATGGTTTTAAGACTGGTTCCGTACAGTGCATTTACAAGATCGAGACGTGATGAAACAATCCTGGTGCCAAGAGAATTATGGTTAGACTCATTCTGATTCTTTTTCTCCATGGCAGCATCACGGCCTATTCCATTATCCTTAATCACACATGAAATATAATCATCTTTCAGCTTTAAATCAATTTTTATGTAGCCTTTATTCTGAGCAGGTATAAGTCCATGGCAAATAGAATTCTCAACGTAAGGTTGTATAAGCATTGTGGGAACCTTATATAAGAGGGTGTCAAGTTCTTCATCTACATAAATTTCGTAGGTGAACTTATCCTTAAACCGTATTATTTCAAGGTCGAGGTAAAGCTTAAGGGCATCAAGTTCATCCCTGAGAGGAACTGAGGTATGTTGTGAATTCTCAAGGACTTTTCTCATCAGGCTTGAGAATTTTGTGAGATAATTGTTTGTAGCCAGCTTATCGTGCTGGTACATATAGTATTGTATTGAATTCAGTGTGTTAAATATGAAGTGAGGATTCATCTGTTGCCTCAGGTTAGCCTGACGAACTTCGGCAATCATGTGATTCATCTCACTTATCTTTCTTTTGTTATCTATTCTGGCCCTGCTAAGAATAAGAATGAAGATTGCAAGGCTCAGAATCAGCAGTCCCGCTGAACTGAAAATAATCAGTTTATGGTTCCTGAGGCGTAATGACAGTACTTCAAATTCCTTGTTGCGTGCATCAGCTTCGTATCTTATTCTGGCATCATTAAGACCCTGACTGCTGCTTTTTTTAATCTGTTCGTCACTGTATTTTTTGAATTTGACAAAGGTAAGAAAGGCATTTGAAGTATCCTTTTTCCTGAGAAACAGTTCACTCATGTCGTTATAAACCCACTGAAGGTTATAAAGGTCATTAATTTTTGAAGCCTGATCAATTGCTTTCTGATAATATTTAAGAGCCTTATCCGTTTCGCCCATGTCCCTGTAGATAGTTCCCAGATTGCCAAGTGCATTCGCTGCATGAGCATATTGTTTGTCAGGAATGCTGTATTCCAGGGACTTATTGTAACAATTCAGGGCCTCTGTGTATTTTTTACCCAGGTAGTAATTCCAGCCCAGATTCGCCAGAGCAAGCGCGGCAAAATTCGAGTCATTCCTTATCTCGGCCAGTTCTAAACACCTCCTGAGCAGTGAGTCACATTTTTCAGGATTTCTGTCCTTCTCGGCGTAGGAAGTGCCAAGGAGATAATATCCTCTTAACATGAAAACAGTATCCTTGTCGTATGTTGCAGCTTTAATAAGACTGGAAAGAGAATTATGATATTCTTTCAGATCACCGATGTTTGAATATAAAGTAGCAAGTCCGTTGTAGTTCCAGGGTACCAGAATTTTCATCTTCTGTTTTCGGGCAATTTCAATGCTGCTTTTAAAGTAGTCTATGCTTTCAAGATAAAAACCGGTTCTGTAGCTGTACCTGCCAAAAAAATTCAACATCCTGGCAATCATCTCTTTATCATCCCTGTTTTTTGCTATGTTCAGGGCTAATGTGCCTTCCTGAGAAGCATTCCGGAAATCGCTGATCAGATAGAAATACTCAGCCCGGGCCAAATGCAGTATTGTCGGAAACTCAAGGTTTCTTTCAATGCAGATGACTTCAGCAGAATCGATATATGCTTTTACCGAGTCGGTATTTTTGGAATGATAGGCATAGTCAAGAGCCTTCATGATGTGAAGCCTGACTACAGAGGTATCCTGTTCAGTTTTAGCTGATTTGCGAAACATTGAATTAACAGGGCCTGCAAAGCCTGTCTGTGATAATAAAAACAGGGCAATAATTATTATTCCAAACCCTGTTTGCTTATTTTGTCTGATTATATCTCTGCCAGATAGTAACATAACAGCCAATTTCTGACTGCAAGTTAGCACCAAATTGTTAAAAATGTTCAGGCCGCTTTACGGATTGCAGTTTTGAGTTTACGGTTGGCAGCAATAATTTCATGGTTTGATTTCAACAAGCAGATCATCCTTCATTACATTGGTGCCTGGTCTTGCCGAAATCTTAACAATTGTTCCGTTTACCGGGGAAAGAATTTCATTCTGCATTTTCATGGCTTCAAGTATAACTACGGCTTCGCCGCGTTGCACTGTACTTCCTTCCCTTACAAGAATGTCTATTATTTTTCCAGGCATGGGAGCCTTTACATATTCAGTTGTCGCCTTTCCTTTGCCGGCAGTAAGCACTTTCATCCTCTGCAGGGAAAATGGCGTTTCAACTGTGAAAGTATAACTAATGTCGTTAAAAAGAATTTCGTATTTGTTCTGCCTCGATTTGACTATCTCAACAGGATACTTCCTGTTTTTCCAAAGAATATAAGTGCCCAATTTCTCATCAGCCTTAAGCTTGACATCATATTCACGTTTGCCAATCTTAATAGAATGTTTCAGCGGCAGGTTAAAGCTGAACTGTCTGTTTTCCGATGACAGAGCATATAGTTTCTTCTTCTGAAGCTTATCGTTTGCCATATTGCATTACTTATTAAAACTGACTAATACGTTTATTCAGGAGCCAGGGATTTAATTCCTTTCCGTTTTTATAATCAACGCTGATGCTGTCATCACTGAGGTTTTCTTCAACAAAAAGCTTTATTGCCAGCCAGGCAGCAAGCATTTCCTCATATTCAGAGTTGTAATAGAATTTTTCAAGATCTTTTTCAATGAACGCAGTTGTAAAGGTGCCATTCTGAAATTTTGGATGACGGACCAGCATTCTGAAAAAGGGAAGTGTGGTTTTGGTTCCTTTAATCCAGACCTTGTCAAGCGCCATCTTTGTATTTTTCAGAGCATCCTTCCTGTCTTTACCTTTGACTATCAGCTTGGCTATCATTGAGTCATAGCTTGGAACAATTGATGAACCTCTCTGGACACCGGTATCTACTCTTACACAGGCATCAGTCGGCATGCTCAGTGATTCAATTTTCCCGGGATCAGGTGCAAAGCCGGCCTGAACATCTTCAGCATTAATTCTGCACTCAATCGCCCACCCGGTCAGTTTTATATCCTCCTGCCTGAATTTCAGAGCTTCGCCGTTAGCAATCCTTATCTGCTGTTCAATAAGGTCAATCCCTGTAATTTCTTCGGTAACAGGATGTTCTACCTGTATCCTTGTATTCATCTCCATGAAATAGAAGTTCTTTTCAGAATCAAGGAGGAATTCAACAGTACCTGCTGAATAGTAATTCACGGCTTTGGCAATCTGTATTGCCATGCTTCCCATCTTTTTCCTCAGTTTGTCATCAAGTGCCGATGAAGGAGCTTCTTCGAGCAGTTTCTGGTGTTTACGCTGGATTGAACACTCCCTTTCACCTAGATGGATTACATTTCCTTTTGTATCGCCAAGGATCTGAAATTCAATATGTTTTGGATTTTCTATATATTTTTCAATAAATACAGAAGGATCATTAAATGATTTCTCTGCTTCCTTACTCGCGATTGAAAACATCTTTTCCATTTCATCCTTCTTCCTGACTATCCTCATTCCCCTGCCTCCTCCGCCGGATGCTGCTTTGATAATTACAGGATAGCCTATTTTCTCAGCCATTTTTACTGCTTCCTCTTCGTTGGCAATATTTCCCTGGCTTCCCATTGCCATCGGGATTTTATTTTTCAGAGCCAGGTTACGGGCAATAGTCTTATTACCCATCTTATATATTGCATCAGGTGAAGGCCCGATGAAAATAATTTTGTTGTCAATACATTTCTGGGCGAAGTAGGCATTCTCAGCAAGAAAACCATAACCGGGATGCACTGCATTAGCCTCCATCTGCAACGCGATGGCAATTAGTTTTTCAATGTCAAGGAATACGGGTACTTCTGAATTATCCTCGGTATTGTCAAAAATATAGTCGGCATAAGAAAGATACATTGCATTAGGCTCAGCTGCAGTTTTGACAGCAACTGTTTCAATCTTCATGAGACGTGCAGTCTTCATTATTCTGATTGCGATCTCACCTCTGTTTGCAATTAAGATCCTTTTGATTTTCATGAAGATAATTTATTTGTTATAACAAATTTTAAAAACTTAAGTTAAACCCTTTTGTCTTTATTCTTTTGCCTTTTGTCTTTATTCTTTTGTCTTTTGTCTTTTGTCTTTTGCCTTATAACGGCATATTCCCATGCTTACGTGCAGGTACCTTCACCCATTTGTTGCTCAGGGCATTAAGGGCTGAAATTACTTTCTGCCTTGTTGTTGCCGGATCAATAACTTCATCTATATATCCGCTCTCGTCAGCAATAAATGGATTTGCCACCCTGTCCCTGTATTTTTTAACAAGTTCTTTTTTAAGCTCTGCAGGATTTTTTGATTCAGCCAGTTCCTTTCTGTACAGGATCGCAACTGCACCGTCAGGTCCCATGACGGCAATCTCTGCCGAAGGCCAGGCATAATTAAAATCACCGCCAAGGAACTTGCTGTTCATAACGATAAATGCACCACCGTATGCTTTACGGAGGATGATTGTTATTTTAGGAACAGTAGCCTCGCTGTATGCGAACAGGAGCTTGGCGCCGTGACGTATTATTCCTGCATGTTCCTGATCAACACCAGGAAGGAAGCCGGGAACATCTTCGAATGTCAGTATTGGAATATTGAAGGCATCGCAGAATCTGATAAACCTTGCACCTTTTACCGATGAATCAATGTCCAGAACTCCTGCAAGCACTTTTGGCTGGTTGGCCACAATTCCGATTGTTCTGCCTTTAAGCCGTGCGAAACCTGTAACAAGGCTAGCTCCGAAAAGCTCAGCTGTCTCAAAGAAACTGTTCCTGTCAGCTACCTGGTTAATTATATCCCTGACATCATAAGCCTTGTTTGGATCGTCGGGAACAATATCCCTGAGTTTTTCATTGAAGTCAGGAATGGCCTCATCATCATTTACTGTAGGAGGGTTCTCAACATTGTTTGATGGCATGTACGACAGAAATTTCTTAAGCGCGAGTATTGTGTTCTCCTCATCATCGTATATCATCTGAGCAACTCCGCTCTTGCGCGCATGAACCTCGGCACCGCCCAGCCCTTCTGATGAAACATCCTCATTCAGAACTTCCTTGACTACGTTAGGGCCGGTAACGAACATATAGCTTGTATGGTTGACCATAAACACAAAGTCGGTAAGTGCAGGAGAATATACTGCACCACCGGCACACGGGCCCATAATAACTGATATCTGTGGTATTATTCCTGATGACTGAATAATATTATGGAATATTGAGGCATAACCACTTAAGCTTGCCACACCTTCCTGTATCCTGGCTCCTCCCGAATCGAGCATGCCTATTATCGGTGCCCCCATTTTCAGAGCCATTTCCTGAACTTTTGTAATCTTTCTGGAATGAACAAGTCCGAGTGAACCACCCATAATTGTGAAGTCCTGTGAGTAGGCAAATACAAGTCTTCCGTTTATTTTGCCATGGCCAACAATAACGCCATCGCCGTATTTTCTGTCGATCTTTCCAAACTCAACGGGTGTTGCTGCGGGAGTTACAAATGCATCAATTTCCTCGAAGGTGTTTTTGTCGAACAGGAGATCTATTCTTTCCCATGCTGTAAGTTTTCCTTTGACATGCTGTTTATGCGCCTGTTCCGGAGAATATTGTTTTTGAAGTGCTTGTTGCCTTTCAACAAAGGCTTTGTAACTTTTTCCCGACAAATCCATATACTCTTATTTAAACGGGTTCAAAATTAGTCAATATCAACATATTTCCAAAACAGAATATCGACCGTATTTTGATTACACAGTCTATAATTCTGATTGTAAATTAATTATGATATTAAAAATTTCGACCAGATTAAAGATGAATGGATAGGTCAGTTTCTTTCTAAACCGGTTTATAGAGGCCTGCTTCATTGGAACCAAGCATTCCTGCTTTAAGGCTTATTTCACTTGCATTGAACAGTCCCTTTATCATTTTTTCATTGACAACAGGGAAGTGAGTAAGTGATTCCAGCTTATCGCCAATGAATTCAAGATCCTCATCAGTTGTGGCCCAGTTCCTGGAGTTATAGATTGTCAGGTCAAGCGGCCTGGAATAGGACCTGAGTGATTTTTCACCGTTCAGATTGAAGTAGAAGTCGAAATATGACATTACAAGTTCCCTGAGGTTCCTGTAAACAGGTTCCCTGTAACGCAATGTTGTAAAATTTGATTTTGCAACTGCACCCCAGTGACCATTCTTTTTAAATACAGCAATTACGTGGTCATCATCATTCCAGGCCTTCATGTCAACCAGAAGAGGTTTATAGCCAATGAATTCGAGGCAGGCTGCTGAAAAAAGAGCACCTTCAAAACAATGTGCTGATCGTTTTTTCATGACCCAGCGTGGGGACCTGCATTCAGGATTCGGATTATAATCAATTGAATCCAGGAATCCCTGGATCTTATCAGGATCGGAAAGTTTCTTAAGAAAATCCTTTTCTTCTTTTGTCCAGGTCATATTGCTGCTTACTGGTTACCGATTACTGATTACTGATTACATTCCACTGTATTGCACCCCTTTAAACTGGACTAATTTCCATTGGGTTTAGTACATTATTTT
>CAZEYY010000056.1:0-22976 GCA_964516485.1 uncultured Rikenellaceae bacterium | reverse complement strand
CAATCTGTCAGCATTGAATAATGTCTACGGAAATATGCTTGCCGCAATGAATGTTAAGTAAACATGGCTTTATTAACTAATTAATCTCCAAAAAAATGGGTCACGAGAAGCTATCCCCACGGCAAAAGATGATCGGTATGATGTACCTGGTACTCACCGCCATGCTTGCACTTAACGTATCCAAGGAAGCCGTGGAAGCATTTAAAAAGGTTGATAAAGGTCTTACCCAAACAATAGCCAACTATGCAATAAAGAATGACCTTATTTATAAGGAATTCGACAGGGCAGCAGCTGAAAACCCGGCTAAAGCAGGTAAATACAAAACTGTGGCTTATGATGTAAAACAAAGGGCTGATGAAACATTCAACTTTATCCAGGGCCTGAAAATAGAAATCATAACAACCGCTGAGGGTCCTGAAACAACAGCAGTAAAGGGAAATGAAGTTATTATTGAAGAAGTTAAAAGGATTGATGACAATAATGTCCCTTCTGAAATACTTATCGGCGCAAATGAAAACGGCAAAGCGTATGACCTTAAAAATATTCTTAATGAATACCGCGATTTCCTTATAAGCACTCTTGAAGGAAAAAATCCTTCAGCAGAAGAAGCTCTGAAAAACCTTATCGACACAAATGACGGAAAAGACAAGGACGGTCAGCCATCACCATGGCCAAATTATACCTTCCATACCTTGCCGCTTGTTGCTGTAATCTGTATTCTGTCAGAATACCAGGTTGCTGTACGAAATGCTGAAACTGAGGTGCTTAATTATCTTTATGGACAGATCGACGCTTCCTCATTCAAGTTTAACAAGCTGATGCCTATAGTCATTCCAAATTCTAACTATGTAACTATAGGAGCTGACTATGAAGCTCAGGTTTTCGTCTCAGCTACAGATACAACCCAGCAGCCTGTAATTACAGTTGGCAGCTCAGAACTTCCTCTTGATGAAACAGGAAAAGGTATCTACAAGGCACGTGCAACTGCAGTAGGTCCTAAAAAATGGGGAGGAATAATCTCTCTCAAGGCTCCTAGTGGTACAATAATGCAATACCCATTCGAGGCATCGTATGTTGTGGGTGAACCTAATGTAATCGTATCTCCCACCGCAATGAACGTAATGTATGCTGGTATTTCAAACCCAATTGATGTATCTGTTCCAGGCGTTAGCCCTGATAAGATTAAAATAAGAATAGTAAATGGCTCATTCTCAACTGAAAAGGTAAGAAATTCAAAAGGAGAAGCCTTCAAGGGAAGCTGGTCGGTAAAACCAGAAGGTGTTGGCAAGAATGTACAGGTAATTGTAACTGCAGATATGAGCGGTAAACCTGTTCAGTTTGCTCCTTATGAATTCAGGGTAAAACCAATTCCTCCGCCAGTGGCCATATTCGCACAGAAAAGTACAGGGTCAGTATCAAAGGCTACTGCAGCTGCACAGCAGGGAGTGTTCGCAATAATGCCCGACTTTGACTTCGACCTTCAGTACCAGGTAACAGGCTTCTCAGTGCTGTACTCTGAAAGAGGAAATGACTACGAAGAATCAAGTACAAGCAGTAACCTGACAGCAAAACAGAAAGAGCTTATTAACAGGCTGACTAGGGGTAAAAACTTAATTATTAAAGATATAAAAGCCCTTGGCCCTGATGGTAAAACAAAAGACCTGTCAGCCATAATTTTGAAAATTGATTAGCGGATTTACAAATATCAAATCATGATAAAGAAATTTCTATTAGGATTACTCATCGTCTCACTCTCAGGACTACTCTCAGCCCAGGGATTCGGCGATATATATGAGAAATCTATTCCGGATGCCAAAAAGATTGATTTCCCTTACCTCAGGGAAGGTGATGTAATCTGGTCAAAGAGAATATACAGGATGATTGACCTGCGCGAGAAGATCAATCAATCACTGTATTACCCGACACAGACTACTTATGATGGCAGAAAAAGCTTTATCAATATTATCCTCGAGGAGATCAAATCAGGCAAGGTGCCTGCATACGATCCTCTCAATATAAGTGCAAATACAACTTATGCTGATATTGAAACTAAGCTTGGTGCCGTTGAAAAAACAGAATCAATTACTATAAATGCTGCCGGGGCTACAAGGGATACCGTTATCAAGCAGGCGGCCAAACCTGAGGAAGTCAAGCAGCTCTGGGTATATGAGGAATGGTACTTTGACAAGAAACTGAGCAAACTTGATGTAAGGATTATTGCTATCCAGCCTATTTATATGGGTTTTGACACTGATCTTGGAAGGATCTCCAAAAACCCTCTCTTCTGGGTTAAGTATGACGACATAAGGGATGTGCTTTCACGAAATGAGGTTTTCGGAAACAACAACGATGCACAGAGGATCTCTTATGATGATCTTTTTATGCAACGCAGGTTCGGAAGCGTGATAATTGGTGAATCAAACGTTTATAATGACAGGTTCATTCAGGATTACCAGGCAGGAAAATACACTCTTTTTGAAGCTGAAAGGATTAAAACAGATCTTTTCAACTTTGAACACGACCTCTGGGAATATTAAAATATAGACCAAAAAAAACAGGCTCCCGTAAAGAGCCTGTTTTTTTATCTGGATCTTAAAGATATTTTTCCTTCGAGGCTTTCATTACATCTTCCAGGTATTTCTTTATATTCTGCTCTTCTTCCTTTCTGACAACAAGAAGCACATCTTCTGAATCAACTACTATATAATCACTTAAACCCTGTACAACAGCGACCTTACCCGGAGAGATATTGAAAATATTCCCGTTGCTGTCATAAGATAACACCTCACCGCTTACAACTGCATTCCCTTTCTTATCATGGCTGGTATGATCATAAAGCGAACTCCATGTACCCAGGTCGGACCAGCCAATATCTGTGCACATAACATAAACGTTATCAGCCTTTTCCATGATTCCATAATCGATCGAAATGCTGCGGCATACAGCATAGGCCTTGGCAATAAAGCTCTTTTCATTCTTCGTTCCGAACAACTCCCTGCCCTCATCAAATACTGAAAATGTTTCCGGCATATATTTTTCGAATGCTGAAAGAACAGACTTGTTATGCCAGATAAATATTCCTGAATTCCAGTAGAAATCACCGCTTTTCAGGAATACCTTTGCAAGTTCCAGATCTGGCTTTTCTGTAAATGTCTTCACTTTAAGCAGCCTTTCATAACCCTTAACAGTCTTCTTCCTGTCAGCCTGTATGTAACCATAGCCTGTCTCAGGCCTGTCAGGCTTTATTCCAAGTGTAACAAGTGCATCATGATCCCTTGCAAAATCAAAGCAACGGTTTATTTCCTCCCTGAACTTGTCCTCCTTAACAATCAGATGGTCAGCCGGAGTAACTGCAATTACAGCTTCCGGATCTTCCTTCACAATCCTGAATATCCCATAGGCCAGGCATGGAGCTGTATTTCTCCGTAAGGGTTCGCCCAGTACATTTGAGGGCTTAATATCAAGCTGTTCAAGAACCAGGTTCCTCTGCTCTGCCCCTGTTACAACAAAAATGTTTTCAGCAGGACAAATATCCTTGAAGCGTCTGTATGTCTGCTGAATAAGCGTTTCACCTGTTCCCAGTATATCAAGAAACTGTTTTGGCTTGTACTGACGGCTGAGAGGCCAGAAACGACTCCCTACCCCTCCTGCCATGATAATTACATACTTATTGTCCATAAGAGATTTTCTTCACTCGTATTACAAAGATATAATTTATAACATTGCTTCCAATGGTCAGGAGGCAATAGGGTATTAGTGCAATTATTCGTAATTTTGAATATCAGACTATGTATTATGCTCAGATTCCTAGGTCAGGTTGGCATGTATTTCCTGTTTATGAAGAAGGTTTTTTCAAAGCCTGAAAAAGCCTCTGTCTATTATAAACAGACAATACATGAATTTGCCTCACTTGGTCTGACTTCTATAGGGATTATTACAATTATTTCATTCTTCATGGGCGCAGTTATCACCCTGCAGACTGCCTACAACACTGATAATCCGATATATCCTACTTATCTTATAGGCCTTGGTTGCCGTGACTCAATTATTCTTGAATTCTCTTCTACTGTTGCCGCACTTATTCTTGCAGGAAAAGTCGGATCACACATTGCATCGGAGATAGGAACAATGAGGGTAACGGAACAGATAGACGCACTCGAGATAATGGGCATCAATTCAGCCTCTTACCTTGTGCTTCCAAAGATTATTGCCACACTTTGCTTTAATCCCGTACTTACACTGATATCTATTTCAGTTGGCATATTCGGCGGCTGGGTAGCCGGCACAATGTCAGGAGTCATTACTTCCGAAAACTTTATCTATGGTATTCAGTATGCTTTTATACCTTATTATATTACTTACTCACTTATTAAGACGGTGTTTTTTGCATTCATAATTACGAGCGTGTCTTCCTTCCAGGGCTACTATGTCTCCGGGGGGTCTCTTGAGGTGGGCAGGTCCAGCACAAAGGCCGTTGTTTACAGCAGCGTATTAATACTCCTGTTTAATGTAATACTGACTCAACTCCTGCTGTCATGATAAGTGTTAAGAACCTTTGCAAATCATTCCAGGGCAAACCTGTGCTTTCAGATATAAGTGTCGATTTTGAAACTGGCAAGACTAACCTGATTATCGGACAGAGCGGGTCGGGCAAAACAGTACTTCTCAAGTCAATTATCGGCCTCCATGAAATTGACAGCGGGGAAATATGGTATGAGGATACTCTCTTCAATAATCTCGAATTTGAGGAAAGGAAAAAGATCAGGAGCGAAATAGGCATGCTTTTCCAGGGAAGTGCCCTCTTCGATTCACTGACTGTTGAGCAAAACGTACGCTTCCCCCTCGATATGTTCACAGATAACTCCCCCGAAGAAAAAACTGAGAGAGTCAATTTCTGCCTTAACCGTGTAAACATTGTCAATTCAAACAGGCTCTATCCTTCTGAATTGTCAGGCGGAATGAAGAAGAGAGTGGCAATTGCAAGAGCTATTGCCCTTAACCCGAAATACCTTTTCTGCGATGAACCTAATTCAGGTCTCGATCCGGTAACAGCTATTCTTATTGATGAGCTTATAAGGGAACTTACTGAAGAATATTCAATGACCACAATTGTGAACACACACGATATGAATTCAGTAATAGAGATCGGGGAGAAGATCGTATTTATCCAGGAAGGCATCAAATGCTGGGAAGGAAACAAGAATGAAGTCCTGAATTCAGACTGTAAACCTCTGAACGACTTTGTTTTCGCTAATTCCCTGGCAAAGAGAATAAAGTCAGCTGCAGGCTGATCAGGATTTCTTTTCCTTTATTTCCTCATAATCAACATATTCACCTATACTTTTCGATATTTTTTTCGAAGTGCCTTTTCCTTTGTTCTCCGGCTGTGAATTACAATTGCCTGAAGTATCATCCTGACCGTATTTCATGAATGACCTGACAAGCAGATAAGCTATCAGACCTATTAAAAAAAATCTTATAAGGATCATCTAATCAGAAAGTTTGTTCATTCTCAATAATCGGTTTGTCGTTTTTCCTGCTGACCCTGTTGCCAAAACACAGGTTCATACCAAACCTGAGATTAAAAGTATTCCAGTTCGAAGGTATTGTAATATTTGCATCGTCATCAACCTTGAGTTTATTCCACGATACAGGTAAGCGGTCACTTAGCAGGTAAAACTGCATAACTCCTGCCCTGAAGGAAAGCCCTGCACCTATGTTGTCAGCCCTGTGATTCTGTAAGGAGTAAGCAAGGCTTAGCGATACAAGGTTACTCACATTAAGATTTGCTGACATCGTCATTGACTGCCTGACCTGCTTTCCTATGAACCTGGTATTTGACAATAACCCGAATGAAACGCTCTTGGTAAGGTTATAACTGCCCCCCAGGGTAAGGCCTGGAGTAAGCATTGTTGTGAACGGATCATTCGTCTTAACTACGTTGAATTTCTGCTCCAGTGAATCGAGAATCTCATCTCCGATATCAGAAAAATCCTTTTCATCGCTGATTATATCTGAAAAATCTATCCCGTCGAAAACATAATTCCCGTTAAGGGTAACATTGCTCACATTGTTTTTCCACCTGATATAACCGAGGTCGTTAATTGCTGCCGAAACAGTAACCTTGTTGTTAAGAAGCTTATAAGTCGCACCAAGGTCAATTCCAAATCCCAGATTCTGAGCATTCAAAAAGCTTGAAAAACCACTGAAATAATCAGAATCGAATTCAACCGATTCAAGATCACCTTCACTGTTTGTCAGCACATCAAAAGGCCCTGCAAAATTTGCAGAGACATCAGCATCAATTGAATGAGAATAATCCTCATTCACCCTTATTCCGAGAGATTTGTTCTTCAACCTTGTTGCAACAATCCCGGTCATTATTCTGGGCCTTATCCCCACCCGCAGATTATTTGTGATATCTTTTGAAACAGCCAGCCCTATCTCATTGTAATATTTCATATCCATCCTCATTGAAGAAAGATCAATCTTATCATTCAGGAAGCTGCCGTTTCCTTTCAGCATCAACTTTATTATATCTCCCGGCAAAACAGCATTGGCATCAGCCTTCTGAATGAAGTCAAAAGAAAAATAAAGCCCCTTTGAAGTCTTAAAACCAATGGACAGGACAGGGATTGAAATCTGAGGAGAAAATGAGTTTTTCTTATTCACTTTCGAAAGGAAATCATCAGTAGCCTGTTCTGAGCTCAGAAAACTGTAAACAGAGTCCGAACCTGCCTTTTTGAAGAAAATATCCGAATAGTTGAAAAAGTTATTGTTAAGGCTGAGAGAAATACCGGAAATAACAGGCAGCCCTATTGAAACTGAATTGGACGGTCTTAATGCCGGGTTTACAAGATGGTTCTGCGGAAGGTTCATAAAATAGAGTACCTGATTTTCCTGTGCTGAGGCCATAATGAAAATCAGCGATAAGCTTCCTGTTATGATGAATTTCAATTTACTTAGCATATTGTGTATTCTATAAATTCTTAATTGAATATTATTTCCGGTTTGGCTACTACTGAAGTCCTGAATCCTATCTTGTAGTCAGAGTAGATCTTTACATCAACAGTGCCGGAAGATGATGTGTTCAGTGTAAACCATATTATTATTTTCTCAGACGACTTTATAGCATCGAAGAAGTCCTGGTCAATCTCAAAAGTAGTTTTTGTTTCCCTGAAGCCGGATGATTTTCCACTCTGGTTAACAGGCGCTGCTTCAAGCAATTTTGATGCATCTATGTCACTGAGGACTTCCCCGGTATCTTCATCGTAAAGTCCCATGCGCACTCCCACTCCAAGTGGGAAATAGTTTGTTGCCGTCAGCAAAAGCTCAAGGGATTTGAAATTTTCAGGTTTGACCGGGCTGTCATCATCCTCGTCAAGTTTAAGGAAATTATCAATTGTATCAGCAAACTGCAGATTATTCATCCTGAACTCAAGAGGTACTTCCACCTCTGCCGATGCAAGAAACCTGCTGTCCCCGAATACATAATTATCCCTTGCACCTGTATTGCCGTCCGGATTCATGGCAGCCGAGCCTGAAAAAACAACTTTTCCCGGAGGCAGAGATATCAGCTCAGGCAGGTCTGAGTTGTCACGGTCAATTGTAATTACTGATGATATGTCCCTGCTTTCAGGGTATTGGGGATAGGAAATCATTATCGGGTCAAGGCCAAGATTTACCGAACGTGAATCCCTTGAACCTGTAGCCTGGAAATCAACTTTCAGGGGTATTGCAAATGAATTTGAATAATTAAGGCGTATTATGGGATTTGATATCAGGAATTCCCCGGTCAGCGAGTTGAGAATTTCATCAATATCAAGATCAAGAGTATCCGGTTCAATTGTTTCGGATATCTGGCTAAAATAACCCTTTACATAGTCTATGTCAGGGTCTTTAAGTGATAATTCCAGCTCAATCTTGTCAGTACTGTTAAAGTTAACAAGCACTCCCCCTGAATTAACATTAAGGGTGTATTGCATTGGAATCCTGTCAAATGGATGGGCCGGGTCAGTGCCAAGATCGGAAACAGAAGAGCTGAAGTCAATAGTTCCTGTATATACTGTTCCGGATGCGGCACTTATAGTTTTTGTGATAGCTGCTGAATTCTTTATTGCAGTTGGCAGGGTAATGGTAAAGCTGGAAGCAAGTGAAGTTGTTGATGTGAGTTTGTATGAAACATTACCTGCATTTATCCTGATCTTCTCAATCTCAATTCCTTCACCCGGATCGAATGTAATAGTGTCCTTTTCATCAAGTGAACTGATTCTCTGTGAGGGAATCACAATCCTGCCTGATTTTACCTTCAGATCCCTTCCTCTTGCAAGCACTGATATACTGCTGTTATTAAGGCTGATAATAACAGGTGTTGAAGTGCCGGAACTACCCGAAAGTACTATTGATGCGGCCAGAGCGCTTTTCACTCTCTTGTCTGCCAGGTCGACAGAGCGGATAATGGTCTGACCTGCCGGTATTTCAGGCAGGGTAACTGAGCCTATAGCACTGTTGTCAGAAGAATTATACAAATTCAGTGTTGCACCTGAAAGCGGGGCTGTGAGGTTATTTGTAAGTGAGATATCGAGGTAACCCGACTGAAACACTGCATTGTCGAAGCCAGGGAAAGCCGGGAATGGTTTATCTCCCAGGTTTACCGAAGGAAAGGCCGGGAAAAGATGTGTTGCGCCATCGTCGAGGGCACTTATCTGATTCCTTGTAGCGGAAGACATGCTCTGCGTTATCTGATTAAGTGTAAGTGTAAGGGTGCTCTGAAATGATCCGATTGAGATTACTCCGAACTGATATGACTGCCGGAAATTCACCATATCGTTAAGATCGTAGTAATCTTCAAGCTGAAGATTGATTACAGAATCCTGCCTGAAAACTAACCTTACAAAATTATCGTCATCAAACAGAACTGTATCATTGGCTTTGACAATATCGCTGAATAACACTTCTCCCCTGGGGCCGGGTATAGCCAGAGAAGGAGACAGACGCACCTCCTCTGACAGTTTTGTCATATCATAAGTCTCCTTAACACATCCCTGGATGAATAAGGAAATTGCTGCAAGAGCCAGTAAGCAAAAACGTTTTATCATCAGAAAATATTTAATCAGTTTCCAGTTTATAATTATACAGGAACCGGTCTGTTCCTCCCACTATCAAATGCCAGTCGCTTCTGTCTGACAGTCTGCCTATTGAGAACATTGAAGCTCCTCTTAAAGGAAATCCTTTTGCTGTCTCTCCGTTTTTCTCAATCAGGTATATCAGTTTCCTGCTGCCGTCAAAGATGCCAATCTTCCTGTCTTCGGCCGAAAATATGAAACTTATTGGCCCTCCGGCTTCTGTTGTTTCAAAATCACGGCGGAAGATCTCTGATTTATCATGATCATAAAGATACAATATCCCTTTTTCAATGAAAACATATTCGCCAAAGCCATCCCCGTCTACATCAAAAAATTCAAACAGGTGGTCAACATTGAAGTTTTTAAGACTGAATTTCTTCACACTTCCGTCAAAATATACATGCTGTACAGTTCCGTCAGGTGAAGAACAGACAATTGACTGCTCACTGCCTCCTGAAAGTCTCATTGCTGATCCGGCAGCTCTGATAACAGGTTCTTTAAGGCTGAGCCTTTTGTTTCCGGTCCGGTCAACAAAATAAAGAGATGACTCGTCAGAAATTACCAGATAATCCTTCCCTGAGTTCCTGAAAAAAGATATTTCAGAGCTCACTCTTTCTGCTGTTTTCACTGGTTTCCAGCCCTTTACAACACTGCCCTTTATATCATAAGCATAAACATTCCGGTCTTCTCCGGCTATCAGGAGCCTGTAATTCCTGTTATTGTCATAGTCAAACATTGAAAGCGGACCTGTAGCCGGTGATCGCAACTTTACAGGATAACGGTCAACATAATTACCATTCCTGTCGAGAAGGTGCAGATTCTCCCTTCCTGAAAACAGCAACTGCAATTTTCCGTTTTTGAAATAATCAACAATATAGACTGTACCTGTAATTCTTTCTTTCAAAGGGACTTTCCAGAGTACTCTTCCGGCTGAGTTTATTAGATAGGCATTATTGTTCAGGTCCTGAATAAAGATCTCCCTGGCACCTGTAATATGATTTGTGAAAAAGAAAGGTTTTATTGCTGCGAGGGTATCAAGAAGAGTCTCCCATTCAGCTGTCGATTCCTCTCGTTCATCCTGCCTGAACCTGACTGATATACTGTTGTATATCATGCCGTTACTGGGGGCCATCTGATATCCAACACCGGAAATTTTATTAACAAAGCTTCTGTTGTTCCTGAAAAATGAGATAAGCTCAGGTTTAAGCAATGAGCTCAGGAAATCTGTTATCCTTGATGGCACGCAGAAAAAGAAATATCCCGACCTGCTTGGAAGAGTGCTTTCAAATTCCCTGTAAAGCAAATCATTCTCAAGCGTTTTGTTTAGAAGGTTATCGTAAAGAAGCCGGGAAACTGTAAGGTAAGAATTGCCGGTTATCATGTACCGGTCATAAAATGTAACAAAGGTTTCAGTTGCATCATCCGCGAATCCTTTGTCAACAGAGCCTGCAAACCCTGATATATCAATATTATAGACAGGGATTCTTGTAACATCATCAGGAGTGAAATATATTGTCTGAGCCGCATTTTCAGACTTGCCTGTGAAAAACTGCTCAGCAAGATTCCTGTCGCTAAGCTCATAAATAAGGACTGAATTCTCACTAACCGGCTTGGTTCTGATGTCGAGGTAAGCCCTGCTGATCTCGTTTCCGAGATATTGTTTCAGTCCTGTAACCGGCATCCCCACAGGTTCTTCCTGCTGTTTCACTGCAGGTATTGCCCGATCCGCTTTTCTGATTGATGTTTCAAAAAGAATTGTTGATGCAGGCAGAATTTTATAAGTACTGAAATCTTTTGCATCTGCATGTTTGTAAGCATTAATTCCCTGGCTGTTTCCCGTACTCTCAGTGTAACCGCTGAGTACAAGACCACCTTCATTAATGTAAATATCGAATGATGCCACATCAGCCATCCTGCGTATTTTTTCAGATACCAGCCTCCCCTTTTCTGAATAAAGTTCTGTAAGTACAGGCTCAAGATTTCTGAATAACACAAAAAGTTTATCCGCTTTCCTGCCGGAAGCCTGCAAAACTTTCATAAATCCGTTAGTGTTTCTGATATCGGCTCCTGCTGATATTGTTGAATCCGAATCAATTATCAGATCTTCCGAACTGCTCAGGAGCAGAAGACCCGAAACAAGTGAAAGATAAACAGTATCTCTTTCTGAATCAATATTATAAGGGACAGCCAGAATTGCAAGTTTCCCTCTTTCCTTTTCCGAAATGTTACCAGCTCCGGAAGCTTTCAGCGCCTGGTATAAATGTCTTTTTTTAAAACCGGATGAAACTGATGAAGAAAAAAGTACCTGCAGCTTTGATTTACCATCAGCTGAAACCGAAATCACGGTATTTCTCTCATTCAGTATTTCAGAATAAGCTGCTTTATTCAGCTGGTCTGCAAAAAACTTCAGCCTTGTGTTAAAAGACTTCAGATCCCTGACTCCTGCCAGTTCTCCGAACAGTCCCTGGCCACTTGTAAGGCTGTTAATCAAACTTTTAAGGTCTGCTGTTTCAATAATGAAACATGTATTGGGAACCACGGCATTATACGGATCTGTAAGAAGCGTCTGCCTCGATTTGAAAAAAAGGTATCCAAGTATTCCCGTTGCTGAGAATAAGATGATAAGGATTATTATGGCCAAACGTTTTCCCATTGCCTGTCAGATAGACAAAAAACACTATGCTTATGTTGCAAGGTTAAACGAAAGTAATATAAAAAATCTTGTGTCTGACTTTGCCTTTGGCACACATTTTGAATCATATTGTAAATAACAAGGCAATCCCAATCATATCCCTGATCCCATCAGGGCAGCCAGGCTCCAGGCCTGGCTTTCTCTTTCAGAATGGTCTGTATCCAATTATTTCTCGGACTTCCCTTACGGTTTTTGCCGCACTTTCACGCGCTTTTTCAGCCCCTGAAGCCACCACCTTTGCCAAATATTTTTTATCTGCAAGAATCTCATTGATACGTTCACGTACCGGATCAGTGACTTTAATTATGTCCTCAGCCAGTTGCTTCTTCATATCCCCGTACCTGATTTCGCATGAGGCAAACTTATCTGTGAAATAATTAACAACAGACTGATCTGAAACAACCTTCATAATAGTAAAGAGGTTCTTAACAGGTTCTGATGGCTCCTGCCCGGGAGCAGTGGGTCCTGTATCAGTGACAGCACGCATTACTTTCTTCCTGATCTCCTGGGGAGTATCAGCAAGGAAAATTCCGTTGCCCTCACTCTTCCCCATCTTTCCGGTACCGTCAAGACCGGGGATTTTAAGCAGCTGCTGCCCAAAGTTATATGCATCAGGCTCAGGAAAATAATTCACGCCATACATCATATTGAAACGCCTGGCAAACCTTCTCGTCATTTCAAGATGTTGTTCCTGATCTTTTCCCACGGGCACCTTGTTTGCCTTATGTATTATTATATCGGCAGCCATTAGCACAGGATAGGTGAGTAAGCCGGCATTTATATTATCAGGCTGTTTCCTTACTTTTTCCTTGAACGAGGCAGTCCTTTCAAGCTCCCCGATATATGCATTCATATTGAGAAGCAGATAGAGCTCTGAAACCTCAGGTACATCACTCTGAACAAAAACTGTTGCAACTTCCGGATCAATTCCGCAGGCAAGGTATTCTGCAAGGACCTGCCTTATATTTCCATGAAGGTCCTCCGGTTTAGGATGCGTTGTAAGTGCATGATAATCTGCAATAAAGAAAAAACACCTGTTTTCGTGCTGCATTCTGAGAAAATTCTTAACTGCACCAAAATAATTTCCAAGATGAAGATTGCCTGTTGATCTTATGCCACTTACTACTGTATCCATCGCCTCTTTAAAATTTTGGTCAAATTTAATAAAAAGGCACAAAGGCGCAAAGGCACAAAGGCGTAAAGGCAGAAAGATGAACCGGGAAAACATATTAACCAATGCGCCCCTGAGTAGTGTGTCATTCACCAATAAACCCACCCCCACCCCCTCCCCGGAGGGGAGCTTCAATCTCCAGTCATTGTGCCGTTACTCCATTTTTTATTACCTTTGCACTTTCAAATAAGTTAGGCCATGGAATCGACAAGACAAAAAAAGGTAGCAAGGCTGATACAGAAGGAGATGGCCGATATCTTTCTGAAAAAGGGGAATGAGCTTGCTCATGGCAAGCTTGTGTCAATAACAAAAGTAAGGGTAAGCCCCGATCTGTCATTTGCAAAGATCTACCTTAGCATCTTCCCGGCCACAAACCAGGAAGAAATATTAAAGATTATTGAAGAGCACAGCTCAAAGATAAGGTTTGAGCTTGGGCATAAAATAAGGACACAGCTCAGGATAGTCCCCGACATTGCCTTCCACATTGATGACAGCCTGGATTATATCGATAAGATCGACAAGCTGCTCAAATCATAGCATAAATGCAATATGACCCCATAAAAAAGACTCTGGGCCGGTTTTTCTCCGGTTCTGTTTTGCTGAGAAAAACTTTCTACAGCCTTCTTGATCTGCTTCTTCTCCGTACCTGGCATGTAAAAAAAGCCCTTAAAAAAACAGCTGCAGGATTTAACGGACCGGTTACAATACTTGATGCAGGGTGCGGTTTCGGGCAGTACTCATGGAGAATGTGCAAAATGAACAGGGAGTGGAAGATAAAGGCTGTTGATATTGATAATGAACACATTGCAGATTGTCAGAACTTCTTCTCCAGGGCAGGCCTTTCTGAAAGGATTGCTTTTGAAACACTCGATCTCACAAAACTAAGTGAGAATGATCTTTATGAGCTGATTCTTTCTGTTGATGTTATGGAACATATCGAAGAGGATCAGGCGGTGTTCAATAATTTTTACAGCGCCCTGAAGAAAAACGGAACTCTCATTATATCAACACCTTCCGACAAGGGAGGTTCCGATGTGCATGGAGATAATGACCACTCGTTCATTGGTGAACATGTAAGAGACGGTTATGGCGTCGGAAATATAAGGGAAAAGCTTGAAAAGGCAGGCTTCAGGAAGATAAACGCAGAGTATACCTATGGCGTGCCTGGTAGTGTTTCATGGAAGCTTTCTATGAAATACCCTATTAAAATGCTGAACATTTCTTACCTGTTCTTTATTATCCTTCCCGTCTGGTACCTGCTTTTCTTCCCGGTCTCCCTGTTGCTTAACTTTCTGGATGTAAATCTTAAACATAAAGAAGGAACCGGATTGCTTGTAACTGCAACGAAATAAACAGGATGAAACTTTCTGTCTACATCGCTAAAAGGTACCTGTTCGCAAAAAAATCGCGGAATGCAATAAATATAATTTCCGGGGTATCAGTCGCAGGAGTTACTGTTGGCACAATGGCTCTCATTATTGTGCTTTCGGTTTTTAACGGGCTCGAAAAACTTGTAAGTTCAATTTTCAATACTTTTGATCCTGATATTAAGATCACTGCTTCAACCGGAAAAACTTTCACAGCCGATTCTTCAATGCTGAAACAGTTGTCTTCAATAGAAGGAATAGCTGTTTATTCTCTTGCACTTGAAGAAAATGCCCTGCTAAAATACGGCGACCGCCAGTATATTGCAACAATCAAGGGTGTTGACGGGAACTACTCTGCCGTAAGCTCTATCGACAGTTCAATGTGGGAGGGTGAATTCACTCTGAAATCAGGTAATGAAAGACCTTATGCCGTTCCGGGACTTGGTGTTTCTCAGTATCTTGGAATAAGGATCAATTTTGTAACTCCCCTGAGCATATATGTCCCCGGCCATTCCGAAGGCACTTCTCTTAACGCCGAAGACGCCTTTAACAGGAAATATATCTTCCCCTCGGGGATCTTTGAGGTTGAAAAGGAATACGACTCAAAATACGTTTACCTGCCAATCGACTTTGTCAGGGAACTTACTGAAAAAGAGGGCGCTGTTAGCTCAATTGAAATAAAGACCAATAAAACTGCCGACCAGGAGACAATTGAGAAAAACGTAAAAAAATTGTATTCAGAAAATTTTCTGGTTCAGAACAGGTATGAACAGCAGGAGATTTTCTATAAGGTCATGAAATCGGAGAGACTTGCCATATTCCTGATTCTCACACTCATACTCGTTATTGCCTCATTTAATATAATTGGCTCCCTGACAATGCTTATTATTGAGAAGGAAAGGGATATTGAGATACTTAAAAGCCTTGGAGCAGACAACAACCTGATCAGGAAGATATTTATTTTCGAAGGATGGCTCATTTCAATTATCGGAGCTGTGGCTGGACTGATCCTTGGTTTTTTTGTCTGTTGGCTGCAACAGCGTTTCGGACTTGTCAGGCTTCAGAGCGAGTCGCTGATTATGGATGCTTACCCGGTTGTGCTTAAAATAAGGGATTTTATTATTGTTCCCCTGACTGTCCTCATAATAGGTTACTGGGCAGCATGGTACCCGGTAAGGTATCTTACAAGGAAATACCTTAACAAAAATGTCTGAAAGCAGTATTATATTTATATGTCAAACCGGAAATGAAATATTTTAAGATAATACCTTATCGTCCTGTTCTCATCCTCCTTCCGTTACTGATCCTTATGTCATGCACGGCAAAAGTGGAGAAACCGGACAGTGCCGGGACAATACCGGAGAAGGACTTTATCTCAATCCTTACTGAGATCCATATATCCGACGGACTGCTTGCAAATCCCAGGATACAGAACTGGGTATATAAAATTGACTCTCTTGCCACTTATAACTATATCATTGATAAACACGGATATACAAAGGCTGCTTTTGACAAAACAGTAAGATATTATTTCATCAGGAAGCCAAGAAAACTGACAAAAATATATGACGAAATACTGGCAGAGCTCAGTGAGATGGAATCAATACTGGCGAAAGAGGTAATGCTCGAAAGAGAACGCACTTCGAATGTATGGCCGGGGGAAAAAAACTATTACTTTCCTGATATTGTATCTATCAGTTCACCCGACTTCAGAGTCACTCTTAACGGAAACAGGCAATATGTCCTGAAGTTCACCGCAACTCTTTTCCCCGATGACCAGTCTGCTGATCAGAAGGTCAGCATTTCTGCAATATCAGCAGACAGCCTCCTTACCGGGAAAAAGTATTTTTTCCAGTCTCCGGTGTTTCCAAAGGATGGCATGCCACATTTGTATAATGTAAGGATCTTTGTTCCGGTTTCAGGCGCCATCCAGGTTGACGGCTGCCTTCTTGATACCTGTACCCCGCCTGATGAAAGACCTGAACATGTTTATTTTGAAGGAATCACTTTAAGCATGCCAGAATAGGATATATGAGGTATTTCTCAGCACAATATATCTTCACGAACACAGGAGCTCCCCTGAAACGCGGCATAATAACGACTGATGATGACGGACTTATCTTAAAAGTTGAGGATACCGGCGGCAGGCTGAATGACAGGGCTTTACTCGAATATTATAATGGCATCATTATTCCGGGAATGGTCAATTGTCATTGCCATCTCGAACTGTCACATCTGAAAGGCAGAACAAAAAGGGGAACGGGACTGGGCAGCTTTATTGAACAGATCAGGGACTTAAGGGGAAGCGATGACAAAACAATTGAAACAGCTGCCCGGCAGACTGACAGGTTAATGTCGGAAGAGGGTGTTGTTCTGTGCTCCGATATATGCAATACAGAAGACACCTTCAGCATAAAACGCAACAGCAGGGTCAAATACATCAACCTGATAGAAGTCTTTGGCATTGATCCCTCAAAAGCAGAAAAAAGGATTGAGGAAGCTCTCCTGCTGAAGCAGAAAAGCGAGGAATACGGAATTCCCTGCAATATTGTACCTCACTCCTTCTACTCAGTATCTCTGACTCTTTTGCGTCTTCTGAAGCAGACTGGTGAGAAAAACAGCCTGACATCTGTTCATTTTATGGAGAGCGCCGGTGAAAAGGATTTTCTGCATGAGAAAAAAGGACCTCTTGCGGAATCGTACATACGTTCCGGACTGATGCCGCCTGCTCCGGAAACTGTCAGAAGCCATTCTGCCGGGGTTAAGGAGAAGCTGACCTGCAACGGAAACCTGCTGCTTGTTCACAACACCTTTGCCGATAAGGTAACAATTTCTGAAGTCAATTCAAGGAATAATACCTTCTGGTGCCTGTGTCCGGGATCGAACCTCTATATTGAAGGAAAGCTGCCTCCTGTTCTATTGCTGATTGATTCCGGATGCAAACTTGTCACAGGAACCGACAGCATAGCATCAAATGATACTATAAGCCTGCTGAATGAGATGAAGATTCTGCAGCAAAACTTTCCTTTTATCAAGTTTGCAGATCTTATTGAATGGGCAACAATAAACGGGGCCATGGCTCTCAGTGCAACAGACACTTACGGAACAATTGAACCGGGCAAAAGACCCGGACTGGTACTTTTAAGCGATCCTGATCTTGAGAACCTTAAACTGCTCCCCGGCACTTATTCAAAGAGGCTGATCTAGAATTCCTGCAGTAAAGCCGGTCGCAAAACTTTAAATGTTAATTTTGTAAGCTCAATAACTGAAAATGGCAACATTTCTCTTTGATGAAATTATTTTCGGCCCCGTAAGAAGCCGCCGGCTGGGTGTGTCATTGGGTATTAATCTGATGCCTTTGAACAGGAAGATATGCAATTTCAACTGCATATACTGCGAATGCGGATGGACCTCTGACTATGGGGGCAAACCTTCAAATCTGCCCTCCCGCGGCGAGGTCCGCTCCTCACTTGAAAACAAGCTGGCAGAGATGAAAGAAAATAATCAGGCGCCTGCTGTTATTACCTATGCCGGAAACGGAGAACCGACACTTCACCCGGAATTCCCGGGAATAATAGATGACAGCATCGAGCTGAGAAACAAATATTTCCCAAAGGCACGAATTGCAGTACTTTCAAACTCCACCACTCTTGAAAAACCGGAAATAAGAAAAGCCCTGTTAAAGGTTGATCAGAACATACTGAAACTTGATTCAGCATTTGACAGTACAATTAACCTTCACAACCAGCCAAACAGGAAAATTATTGCTGCAGACCTTATTGAACAACTTAAGGAATTTGAAGGGAAACTTGTTATACAGACACTCTTTCTGCGTGGCATTTTCAATGGAGCAAGGATTGATAACACAACACCGGAGGAGCTTAAGGAATGGCTTAATGCTCTAAGCGCGATCAGACCACAGGAGGTGATGATCTACACTATATCGAGGGATACTCCCGAAGGTGGAAAGCTGGAAAAAGTCCCCCTGAAGGAACTTAAGGAGATAGCAGAAAAAGTTGCAGCGCTCGGAATAAAGACACAGGTCTCAGGTTAAAATTGAAAAGCAGTAAAAACATTCTTATCTGTCCCCTGGATTGGGGTCTGGGTCATGCTTCAAGGATGATCCCTGTTGCAGATGAACTCATCAGCCGCGGTCATAATGTGATCTTCGCGGCAGGTGAGGAACTCCTGAAATTTGCCGACAGTGAGCTGCCGGGATGCAAAAAGGTTAAATTCCCGGGATTCAGACCTCAATATTCTGGTATACTGCCACAGTATATTTCTGTCCTGCTGCATCTTCCTGTACTTATCTATGAAATTGTACGTGAACACAGGCGACTTGAAAAAATCATACAGGAACACTCTGTTGATATTGTCATAAGCGATAACCGCTTCGGCCTGTGGAATAAAAAAGTAAGAACTGCATATATTACACATCAGCTCAGAATACCTTTTCCCGGGATATTCAGATTCCTTGAACCTGCCGGAGTCCTGCTGCACAGGTATATTATAAGAAAATACGACTTCTGCCTTGTTCCCGATCTGCCGGGTGACAATAATCTTTCGGGTCGTCTTTCACACAGAACAAAGCTACCCGGAAATGAAAGATATATCGGCATCCTTTCCCGCTTTTCAGGTAGTTCCATAAATGACAATCCTGAAAAAACTGCTCAAAGGATTGTTGCATTGCTTTCAGGACCAGAGCCGCAGAGAAGCATACTTGAAAAAAAGCTGAGTGCAGTCATTAATGAAACCAACAGGTGTGGAATTATACTCAGAGGGCTGCCTGGAAAAGAGGCGTCAGTATTCAGATCAGGAAACATTGATTATTATAACCATCTGCCTGCAGATGAATTTAAGAATATAGTTCTGTCGGCTTCCTCTATTATATGCCGATCAGGTTATTCAACTATTATGGATCTTACAGCTCTAGGAAGGAGCGCCCTGCTTATACCAACTCCCGGCCAGACTGAACAGGAATATCTTGCAGAGTACCTTTCACAGAAAGGACTTTTCAGTTATATCAGACAAAAAAAACTTGATAAAGACCTGCCTGTTGCATCTGTCAGGAATTATAACAGCAGCGAGATACTCAATTTAAGCAGGCAGTTATTAAGAAGTGCGCTTGATGAATTGTCAGATGAGCCACATAAGCAGTCCCAGCCCGGCAAAACCTCCTGAATAGCCCAGCCAGACTTCAGCAGGGCTGTGTGAATTAAGCCTGAGTCGTGCCGAAAGTACCAGCCCTGAGCACATTATCACAAGCAACAGCGGCCACATAAGATACGAACTCATTTTAAATGTAAGCACAACAACCATTGCGGTTACTGCACCGCAGGCAGTTGCATGAATTGATATCTTCCACCACAGTGTTACAGCCGTAATGGCAAGGGAGATCAGGAAGATCCCCATAATATATGTTTTTATAAAAAGTGGTACCGGATATCTGATTATTATATATGATGTAGCTGCATACAGTACAGTTGTAATGAAAAGCGGAAGCATCCTTTCCTTTCTTGTCTCCATGGTCCAGGAATTTATATATTTCCTGTATTTAAGGTAGGGCAGCAGTGAAAGAGGCAGGAGTAAATTATTAAGAAGCACAACAGAAAAAAGGATCTTTTTCACATTGAAAGGAAGAAAACCAAACAGTGTAGGAGCCGAGAATATGAGGAGCATTCCGAAAAGCGGCATGAATACAGGATGGAAAATTACAGAAACAACTCGTGCTGCAGTATCTGCATAACCTTCTCTGATATCATTCTCCATCGTTCTGTTTTTAAATTTCTTTCCTTAGTCGTGCTACAGGGATATTAAGCTGTTCCCTGTATTTGGCAACTGTTCTGCGTGCAATCTGATACCCTTTTTCCTGCAGTATCTCCGTAAGCCGCTCATCGGTCAGCGGCCTTCTTTTCTGTTCATTATCAATGCAATCCTGCAAAATTCTTTTTATTTCCCTTGTCGACACCTCTTCACCCGAATCGGTTTGCAATCCTTCTGAAAAGAAATACTTGAGAGGAAGGATTCCAAAATGCGTTTGGATGAATTTGCTGTTCGCCACCCTTGAAACAGTTGAAATATCAAAGCCTGTCATTTCAGCTACATCTTTAAGGATCATTGGCTTAAGCTTTGTTTCATCGCCATCGATAAAATAATCCTTCTGATATTCCAGAATTGCATTCATTGTAAGCAGAAGTGTATTCTGTCTTTGCCTTATCGCATCTATAAACCATCGGGCAGAGTCGATTTTCTGCTTTACAAACTGCAGGGCATCACGCATCTCCTTTTTCTGGCTTCTGTCCTTGCTGTAAGCCTGCAGCATTTCACTGTAGGCATTGCTGAGCCGCAGTTCAGGGAGGTTTCTTGAATTCAGGTGCAGGTCAAAGCCATCTTCTGTTAGCTCAAGAATGAAATCGGGTATTACCGGTTGTGATGACTTGTTAAAAGGATCGCTGTACACTCCTCCGGGTTTCGGATTAAGTTTAAGCACCTCATCAATGACGCTTTTAAGCTCACTCTCTGTAATTCCCAGCCTGGCTACAATCTTGTCATAATGCCTTTTGCTGAACTCCTCAAAATAATTTTCGAGTATTGTTGTTGCGAGCTGTGTAAGCGGAAGATTCCTGTCCTTCCTGCCAATCTGCAGCAGAAGGCATTCCTGCAGGGTCCTGGCTCCCACTCCTGCCGGTTCCAGATCCTGGATTATTCTCAGTACTTCTTCGAGCTCCTCTTCCGTTGTCTCAACATTCTGCAGAAAAGCCAGGTCGTCAACTATGTTTACAAGCTCCCTTCGCAGGTAGCCATCTTCATCAATGTTGCCGATAATATACTCTCCCAGTATTTTCTGTTTCTCGGTGAGGTCTCGCAAACCGAGCTGCGATTCAAGATGTTCGTGGAAAGAGAATCCGACAGAAAAAGGTATTTCCGATCTTCTCTCATCATCTTTGCTTGTATTGCCGGCCTGAAGTCTGTAATCGGGGATATCGTCCTCCTCTATATAATCATCGAGGGTAAACTCGTCCTGGTCCCTGTCGTTTTCTTCATCCCCGAATTCCTCATCTTCAGCTTCATCACGGGGCATATCTTCATCCTCAGCTCCTTCTTCAAGAGCAGGATTCTCTTCAAGTTCTTTCTTTATACGTTCCTCAATCTGCAAAGTGGGTACCTCCAGCAGTTTGATCATCTGTATCTGCTGGGGCGACAGCTTCTGAAGAAGTTTCTGCTGAAGTTTCTGCCTTAACATTGCAGTAATATTTTCTTAATCTGCACTATCCCTCTAAAACTCAGCATTTTTGGGAGTTCTGGGAAAAGGTATGACATCACGGATATTGGACATCCCCGTAACAAAAAGTATCAGCCTCTCAAAGCCAAGGCCGAAGCCGCTGTGAGGCGCTGAACCAAACCTGCGTGTATCGAGATACCACCAAAGGTCTTTTTCAGGCATTTTCATTTCTTTTATCCTCGATATAAGCTTATCATAATCTTCTTCCCTCTGCGATCCGCCAATTATTTCACCTATCCCTGGGAAGAGAACATCCATTGCCCTTACTGTCTTGCCGTCAGCATTCTGCTTCATGTAAAAGGCCTTGATATCTCTCGGATAATCGGTAAGGATAACAGGACGCTTAAAATGTTCCTCGACAAGGTATCTCTCATGCTCTGCCTGAAGGTCACTGCCCCATCCTACAGCATATTCCCATTTCCTTTCAGCTGATGTAAGTATTCTGACTGCTTCAGTATATGTAATCCGTACAAAGCTGTTGTTCAGGACAAAGTTCAGTCTTTCAAGCAGGCCTTTATCAATCATATTATTCAGGAATTCAAGGTCTTCCATGCAGTTTTCAAGAGCATATTTGATGAGGTACTTCACAAATTCCTCGGCGAGGTCCATGTTGTCTTCAAGCTCATAAAATGCCATTTCCGGTTCAATCATCCAGAACTCAGAAAGATGACGCGGGGTATTTGAATTCTCAGCCCTGAAAGTAGGACCAAAAGTATATATCTCACCAAGAGAAAGCGCTCCGAGTTCTCCTTCAAGCTGCCCGGAAACAGTAAGATGAGTTTCCTTGCCGTAAAAATCTGTCCTGAAGTCGACCGATCCGGTTTCATTAATTGGTATTTTCTTAAGATCAAGAGTTGTTACGTGGAACATCTCACCTGCACCTTCACAGTCGCTTCCTGTAATAATCGGAGTATGAAGATAATAGAATCCCTTGTCGTTGAAATACTTATGAATGGCGAAAGCCATTGCATGCCTTATCCTGAACACAGCGCCGAAGGTGTTTGTCCTGAAGCGCAGGTGTGCATTTTCCCTGAGGAACTCCATAGAATGTCCCTTTTTCTGAAGAGGATAGGTCTCAGCATCACTCTTGCCGTATAATTCTATTTCCGAAGCATTAATCTCAACATGCTGTCCCTGGCCCTGTGATTCAACAAGCTTACCTTTAACAGCCACACATGCACCGGTAGTTATATCTTTCAGCAGGTTTTCATCAAATGCTGCTGCATCGGCAACAACCTGGATATTATTTATTGTGGATCCGTCATTCAAGGCAATGAATACAATATTTTTATTTCCCCTCTTTGTTCTCACCCAGCCTTTCACAAGTACTTCTGAACCG
>CAZEYY010000055.1:3005-23079 GCA_964516485.1 uncultured Rikenellaceae bacterium | reverse complement strand
GTTCTGTGACAATTGCATTCGGAGGATCAGTTGGAGCTGAAGCTCCGATTGTGCTTACCGGCTCCTCAATAGGATCGGTTATAGGCAGGTTTTTCAGACTTAATACAAAAAGCATCACCTTACTTATAGGCTGCGGGGCTGCCGGAGCAGTTTCCGGAATATTCAAAGCACCGGTAGCCGGAATAGTATTTGTGCTTGAGATACTTATGCTTGACCTTACAATTTCTTCAATTGTGCCTTTATTGATATCTTCTGTGACTGCCGCCTCTGTTGCATATTTCCTTATGGGCGAGGAAGTCCTGTTCACCTTCGATGTTGTAAAGGCTTTCAATGTGATGAACATACACTGGTATATTGTTCTTGGGGTGATTTCAGGATTCATTTCGCTCTATTTTTCAAAGATGACACTGATGATAGAGGGTGGTTTCTCGAAAATATCAAATCAGTATATCAGGCTTTTAGCAGGTGGAACAATTCTGGGTTTACTGATTTATATTTTTCCTGCTTTCTATGGAGAAGGTTATGATACAATAAGAACCCTGCTTAACGGAGATTACAATTCACTGATGAGCGGCCCTGTATTTGGAAGCCTGCAGCATAGCTATCTTCTGTTTATTGTTTTTATGGCAGGTCTGGTATTGCTTAAAGTTTTTGCAAGCAGTGCAACCAACGGTGCAGGAGGTGTCGGGGGTATTTTTGCTCCTACACTGTTTATAGGCGGTATCAACGGCTTGCTCATTTCCAGTTTAATAAGCAGGTATTTTAATGCTGATCTGCCGGATAACAGGTTTGTTCTTGCAGGAATGGCAGGAATGATGGCCGGGGTAATGCATGCGCCTCTGACAGCAATATTCCTTATTGCCGAGATAACCGGAGGGTACGATCTGCTTATTCCGCTGATAATTACTGCAACTACTGCATATATTACAACAAGGTGTTTCGAAAAGCACTCCATCTATCACCTCCAGCTGGCTGAGAGAGGTGAATTGATCACGCATGACAAGGATAAGGCAGTTCTGATAAGGATGAACTGGAAAAAGGAAATAGAAACTGACCTTAATACAATAAGGTCAACAGACACACTCGGAGATCTTATCAGGATAATCTCAAAATCAAAAAGGAATATCTTTCCTGTTGTTGATCAGTACAATATATTGGAGGGAGTTGTTAGTCTTGATGATGTTCGTGAAATAATGTTTCAGCAGGAACTTTATAAGACTACATTTGTAAAAGATATTATGACAATGCCACCCACATATATTGACATCAGGGAAAATATTGAGGCAGTAATGGAGTCGTTCAGGAAGACCGGAGCATGGAACCTGCCTGTTCTCGATAATGGATATTATGTGGGATTTATTTCAAAATCAAGAATATACACCTATTATCGTGAGTTGCTTGTTGAATACTCTGAGGAATAGTAATTAATAAAATCATTAAAAATAATAATATGAACAGAGACACTTTGATCTTTGACCTTATTGAAAAGGAAAGACAGCGCCAGATCAATGGAATTGAACTTATTGCATCTGAAAATTTTGTAAGCCAGCAGGTTCTTGAGGCAATGGGCTCAGTCATGACAAATAAATATGCTGAAGGTTATCCCGGCAACAGATATTATGGAGGTTGTGAGGTTGTTGACCAGTCTGAACTGATTGCAATCGACCGTCTTAAGCAGCTTTTTGATGCCGAATATGCTAATGTACAGCCGCACTCAGGAGCACAGGCAAATATGGCTGTGTTTATGACAGTGCTGAAGCCCGGTGATACCTTTATGGGACTTAACCTGGCACACGGAGGACACCTGTCACATGGGTCTCCTGTAAACTCATCAGGATTGCTTTACAGGCCAGTTGCTTACAGTGTACGGGAAGATAACGGGATTGTTGACTACGACATGATGGAAGAAGTGGCGTCAAAGGAAAAGCCAAAGCTTATTGTAGGTGGGGCCTCAGCATATTCCCGTGAATGGGATTATGAGAGGATGAGAAGAATAGCAGACAGCATAAATGCCATTTTTATGGTTGATATGGCTCACCCTGCCGGACTTATCGCTGCAGGCCTGCTTAAGAATCCTCTGAAATTTGCCCATATTGTGACATCAACAACGCATAAGACCCTCAGAGGTCCGAGAGGCGGTATAATCCTTATGGGAAAGGATTTTGGTAATCCCTGGGGTATTACTACTCCCAAAGGCGAGGTACGAATGATGTCTTCACTTCTTAATTCCGCCGTTTTTCCGGGAGTACAGGGAGGACCACTTGAACATGTAGTTGCTTCAAAGGCTGTAGCTTTCGGGGAAGCCCTTGATCCATCATTTACTGTCTACCAGAAGAAAGTGAAGGAGAATGCTGCAGAAATGGCTTCAGTTTTTGCACAGAATGGATATAAGATAGTTTCAGGAGGTACTGACAATCACCTGCTGCTTATTGATTTAAGAACCAAGTTTCCGGATCTGACAGGGAAGAAAGCAGAAAATATTCTAGGCCTGGCTCATATCACCGTTAACAAGAATATGGTTCCCTTCGACAGCCGGTCTCCGTTTCTTGCTTCAGGAATACGTGTCGGAACGCCGGCAATTACAACCCGCGGACTCAAAAAGAGCGATATGGGAACAATAGTTGAGCTGATTGATGATGTTCTATCGAACGCTGATAATGAGGATTATATAAGGAAAGTTGGTGCGAAGGTTACTCAGATGATGAAAGGCCTGCCCTTATTTTCTGAATAATTTTATATTTTCTGTTTTATACTGGTAAGTTAAGGAATTGTTTTTTATATTAACTTTGTATATATGCTTTTAATGTTTCATGGATAATCAGAAGCTGATATTTATTGTTGATGATGACCAGTTCATCAATACTCTTATAATGAAGAGATTTACAGCCGAAGGCTACAAGGTTGAGGCATTTACTTACGGAGAGGAGTGTATAAAGGCACTTTCAAAAAATCCTGATGCAATAATTCTTGATTATTATTTTATTAGTAATGACCAGAAGGTTATGAACGGGATGGAAGTGCTTGATAAGATAAAGGAACTGAAGCCGGAGACTCCTGTTATCATGCTGTCGGGTCAGGAAAAGGGAGAAATAGTTCTTGAACTGGCCAGAAAGGGTATCGATGATTATATTATAAAGGATAATAACCTTATTGAGAATCTTAAATCGGCTCTGAACGAACTTTTTGAATAAAAGAATCCTCCTTATTTCAGAATGAAATTATAAGTAATTGTTCCTTTCTGTACGATGGGAGCATCAGGTTTTGCTTCAAATCTGGCTTCCAGAGCTGCTTCTTTAGCTACCCTCAGGAGGTATTCATCAAGTGTAGTTGATCCTTTTGTTCCGGGAATAGCCTGTATTACTTTACCTTCCCTGTCAACACTTACATCGACTACAACCCTGCCTTCACCCTGATAATCGTATTTTGGATTCGGTAGTTTCTGAAAACCTCTTCCCTGAAGATCATACGAAATACCGCTTTTGCCTGTTCCTCCTCCGGGTCCTCTTACTTTTGAATCGACAGATCCTGTTCGGACTCCCTGATTACCTGGTCCTCCTGCAATTCCCTCGCTGGTGGAGTTTGTGCCGGCATTCTTTGACCCGGCAAGTGCATTCTTTGTACGGTTTATAATTTCTGCCTGGCGCTGTTGTTCTGCTTCTATTCTTTTTCTTTCAATCTCTTCCAGCTCTTTTCTTTTTCTCTCAGCCTCCAGTTCTTCTCTTCTGATTTTTTCGGCATTTTCCTTTTCAATTCTCTTCTTCTCAGCCTCAGGATCTACTTTTTTTACTTCCGGAGCTTCTTCATCATTCTGAGTCAGCAGGGGCTGATCCTCTGATTTTATGGTTTCTGAAGGGGGAGGAGGAGGCGCAGCCTCTTCTTCCATTGCAGGTGGTGAAGGCTCTATACTGCCCAGGCCTGTTTCGTCTGTTCCGAAATTCACCATTATACCTTCCTCTAATTCAGGAGGTACTGGCACTTTAAAACTGACAAAAATCAGAATCAGAAATAGTACGAGATGTATTATTACTGATCCGGCAAGGCCTTTGCCTTTTTCGGTTGGCACTTTCCGGAGATTGTTATTTAGGAGTTGTTGCAATTATCAGCTTATAATTATTTTTCTGAGCTATGTTAAGGACGTTCACGACATTTTCAAAAGGAACAGACTTATCTGCGTGCAGCGAAATGTAGGTGTCAGGTTTATCGCCAAGCTTCTGCTTAAGTACTGATTCAAGTTCTTCCAGAGCAACCGGCTGCAATTCAACGTAGTATTTTAAATCGCTTGTTACAGAAACGGTAGTCAGCGGTTTTGCGGATGTCTGGTTGCTTCCCTTTGGGAGCAACAGCTTCAGTGCTGAGGGATGCACAAGCGTCGAAGTAAGCATAAAGAAGATCAGCAGGTTGAAAACAACATCAGTCATTCCAACGGAGCTGAAATTTACGCTAATTTTATTTCTCTGACTTAAAGCCATTTATTTTCCTGATTTAACGGGTTCATTTAAAATATCCATGAATTCAGTGAGTGTGGCTTCGAGGTTGAATACAACCTTTTCAACCCTTACAACAAGTGTATTGTAAGCAAAGTACCCAAGAATTCCGACAATAAGTCCGGCAACTGTTGTTATAAGAGCAGTATATATACCTCCGGACATCATTGACACCTCAACATTATTACCTGCCTGTGACATTGCATAGAACGACTGAACCATCCCGATAACTGTGCCCAGGAAACCGAGCATGGGTTCAGCACCGGTAATAGTTGCAAGAGTAGGGAATCCTTTTTCAAGTTTTGATATTTCAAGCTTTCCCACATTCTCAATGGCTGTACTTATGTCCTGAAGAGGCCTTCCAAGCCTGCTGATTCCTTTCTCAACCATTCGTGCAGAGGGAGAATCAGTTGATTTGCAGAGAGCAACAGCACTTTCAATTTTACCCTCATGGATATAATCCTTGATCCTGTTCATGAAATTTACATCTTCACTTGTGGCTTTCCGGATAACATAATATCTTTCGATGAAAATATAGGCTGCCACAAACGACAGCAGGATTATAGGGATCATTACCCATCCGCCCTTGACCATTAAATCCCATAAGGTCAGTTCTGTTTCAACAGGGTTTCCGGTTACCTGAGTTCCTTGAAAAAAGAGCTGAATTAATGCCATAAAGTTTTATATTTTAATTATTTACAAGTATTGATCTTTTTATGCCTTTTAAAATTTAACTGCGAAGCTATTAAAAAACGTTGTTACTGCCTTTTCTATTATGCTTAGTTAATAACAAACACTTAATATTTATTAACCAGTGTTTTTGTTCCTTATCGGCGAACTCTTTCCCTCCTGATTTCTGTATCTTCAGGTTTCTTTAATTCCTGCTTTTCCTTTCTTCCAAATAAGTCGCTAAGCTTGTTGAAATCCTGCCGGAAAAACACTCCGACTCCCTGTGTGTAAGTATTTGGAGGTTTGCCAGTATATGGATTGTTGTATCTGTTAAATACTTTGAATCTTACTCTCTCTGTAATTTTTAACTCGGCATCAAAATCACCTGTTATCTGGTCTGTATTTGGATCTGCGTTTGCACCTCTTACATCAAAGTTCCCGTTAATTGCCACTTTGTCATTAAGTATTTGTTTGGAAAGAGCCACTTCAAGCTGGTCAGGATTAATATCACTGTTGGCTGTTCCCGGCCTGTAAACCACACCAATATCGAAGTCGTTGCTGATCTTTGAAAGCATGTTGCTGAGCTGACTGAAAAGCATCTCGGATGTGGTGACTGCAGCGGCAGTGCCAGCAGTACCTGTGTTTCCCGGTGTAGGTGAGCCAATTGCAGGATCAGCATAGAAACTGTTCATTACAAGCAGGTACAGGAACTGACGGCTCATCTGTTCTTCCGTGGCAATTGCATTTCTCAGGTAAGTTCTGGTTTTTTCGTCAGCTGTGGGAAGGTAAATATCAAAGGCTATTTTCGGATTAAACAGCTTTCCGGTAAGGTTAATCTGGCATTCAACTGGCACCCTTTCATTTGAAATTATCTCCGGCATTATTTCTGCAAGGCTTGCCCTGAGCTTATAAATTGCCTTAAGATCAATCTCGGCATCATATATATCGCCGTTGAAAATTATCTTTCCTCCGTTTTCCACAGAAAAAGGTTTGTTTAAAATATTCTGCAAGGTGAACAGGTAATCTCCCCTCTCTATGATATAATCTCCGGTAATCCTGAATTCTCCCTTTTTGCTCAGACTTACATTAAGATCTCCGGAACCATTAGCCTTCATAACATCACCTACAGCCATATCAAAGATAAGCTGCACCTCTGCTTCAGGTGTAATTGCCATATCCATATTCACTTCCAAACCGGTAGTTTTGGGCACAACAGGTGCAAGTTTGATTTCAGAGACAGGATTATCACCGACAGGACCGGATTGGTCGGTAAATGTAACAAATGATACATCCGATACTGATAACGCAGTGTTCAGTGGTATGTAAAACCTCGTATTCCTTCCGCTGCGAGCAGAAATGTCAAAGGATAGCGTACCATCCTTAACGGATTTAATTGTAGTAACTCCGCTTGCAAAGGTGGTGCCATAGAAAAGATCATTATCCTTTGGTCTGGTATTAAGCACCATGCAGTCAGTTAAACTTAAGGTAAGGCTGGGAGAAATATTTTTAAAATTTCTGTGAAATACGGTACCGTTAAGCAAGGCAGTATTTCCTCGTTCATCAGTAAGCCTGACATTATTGAAATTTATCCCTTTCCTGTCGAATCTTACTGAATCTGTAAGTTTATAACGTGTTTGCAGGTAATCAATCTTTACTGAGGCATTTTCTGCATACAGTGCCCCGTTAAGAACAAGTGATCCTGGTTTTGAGGTGAGAAGCACCTTGCCGGAAGCAGTACCGCTGATATCAGATGCAAAAGCTTTAAGCAGGGGATTAAGGGGGGTTATTGAAAGCTTATCTGTCAGCCATGTAAGATTCAGTAATCTGCCTGAAGGATCATAAAAACCGTTAATATTAAGTGTTTTAGCGCCATTGATGTCGTTTTCAGAACTGATCTCAATTACTTTTTTGTCGAGGTTAAAATCTGATTTTATCCCAAGTGTGCCATAGGCTGTTCCAAGTACCTCAAATTCATTGATTGTGAGTTTTCCTGACAATAGGATGTCCTTGTACACATTATTTAAGAATATTTTTCCATCAAGTATTCCATTTATATCGGGAGAAAAAGCATCTGGCCTGCTTGCCAGATCAGGAGAGATTAAATAATTGACAGGCTGGATATTAATCCCTTTGAATCCCAGATTTAATGTGTCATCCGGATTCGCAGACATTGCACCGTCAATACTGTAAAAATAGTCTTTGTTTCCTGCAAGAAACCTGTCAATTCTGATAGAAGAGGAATCTATCAGAATTTCAGATTTATTTATTCTCCACAGCCTGTTACTGGCATAAACACCCGAAGAATCAATTTTGATTTTAAGTACAGGAGGGTCCTTTGCAGGTTGTTTTGCAATAAAAGATCCTCTTGCGGTAAAAGTACCGCTGTTACTTAATTTTTCCTTTTCTCCCCAGTCAACAGTACAAATAAAATTATCAGGTACAGTATTCAGACTGACACTGAAATCAGAGAGTCTGGATTTTCTCAGCAGGTCAAGCGAAGAGCTTTTTATTCCTAAGTTAAATTCATTATTCCTGACAGTTGCCGACAGGTTGAAATCTGAAAATATATTGTTGTATGCCGATAGGCTTTTCGAAATTCCTGTTAACATTAACAAGCTGTCGGGATATATTTCTCCTGAAAGGGTGCTGTTTTCAGAAATCAGAAAACCTGTACCCAGGAATTTATTTATCTCATCAGTGTTTTTGAATTTAACCGTGAAAGAAAAATAGTTCTTTTTAATATCCTTTTGATTTACTGATGATTTAAATTTCATTGGCATCAGTTTCGCCAGGTAGTAAGTTGCAAGATTACCGAATTCACCAAAATTGTGATTACCTGTGATATCCGCATCAAGGAAATCGGTTCTGACACTCAGTACCTTATTATTTTCGGAATTGCTTGTTTTAACAGAAAAATCGTAAAGTTCCAGGTTATTTCCATTTCGCACGAAATTGGAATTAATAAGTCTTATCTCTCCGTCGAGGTTATCGATATTGTTTCCCCTGAAATTTGAAGTCAGGAGCAAGGTTACAGAGGAACTCGTATCTGATTTATCGAGATTCAGTTTATTTAGCCTGGCATCAGCGATGTTAAGGGTAAAGTCGAATTCTGGCAGCTTTTGTTCGAAACTGAACAGGCCCAGCACATCCATTTTAATGTTTTTGTCATTGACATTTATACTTCCGTCCCATGTTTTGTCTGTAAACATACCGTTGAGTGCAACATTTCTGTAGATATACTGTTTGATGTCAATACTGTCGAGGCGGCCGGAAAGGTTTACAGCGAATTTTTTCATTGACGCAGCATAACCGTCAATATTGGCATGGATTGCCATTTTGCCAAGAAGGTCAGAATTATCTGTCAACTGGCCCAGGTTAATATCGCTGCCAGTCAGCAGGCCTTTTATCTTATAATTTTTTCTGCCTTCAGGCCTTAAAGTAAGGTCAGTTCTTACATTGCCATTTTCAGAACGGAATTCACCGTATGTTACAAAATCTGTTGTGAAACCGGTAAAGCTGCCTTCAAATGAAATATCTCCAAGTTTGTAAATTAATGCCGGAAGTTCAATCTTTCTGTTTCCCGGGAGATTTATTTCTTTAAGATCCAGCGGATTGGTCTTAAAACGATTAACGCCAAGATATATGAATGAATTGTCAAATTCAGGCAATCCGGAAAAGTCAAAATCACAGTCAAGGGAAGTAAAATCCCTGTAAGAAATATTAATGTCCCTTCCCCTCAGTTCAGCAATTGTTCCGGTAATTTTTCCTGAAAGCCATACAGATTCACTGTATTCTCTTATAAGCGGAATAAAATATCCAAGGTCATAGGAACTAACAAGGGATTTCTCAAATAGCGCTTTGATCCTGACCTTATTTATAAAATCACCGAATGAACCTGATGAGTCGGCCCGGAGGGCAAGTTCAGGTATGTTAAGAATACTGCTGTCGCAATTTATAAATGCATCGCTGAACAGTAATTGACCACGGGTGATTTTTATACCTGTATTAATCTTTGTTACCCTGAAACCAGATATGTCATTGAATGTCAGATTGTTGGCATTCAGAATTGTAGTGTCATCCCGGATATTCAGTGATTCTATTGTACCATTCAGTGAGCTTAAATTTAAGTTTTTAAAATCAACACCGTCTTTTCTGTCAACTGACCTTCGGTCGATAAGTGAAAACTTTGCATCCTGAAGCTCGATCCGGTCTGCAGTTATTTCTGAGGTCTTATCGTTTAAGGAATCCGGTGTGCCTTTAAGTTTTTCAAGATACCAGTTAAGGTTAAGCATGCCAGTACTGTCAGTAATCAGTGCAATTACAGGTTTTGTAAGAAACACTTTTCCCAGGTGAAGGGAAGAATTTTTTCTGTTCATACTTCTTATGCCTGCTGTTACTTTTGCGGTGTATATCAGGGTGTCGTTATTCTGGTCCTTTATGAGAAGATCATTAATTACAAGTTTGTTGAAAAATTCAAATTCAACTCTTCCAATCTGTATGGTAGATTTGAATTCTCTTGATATCCTGCCTGTTACCTTACTAACAATATAGGTCTGAAAATCGGGAATCTGCAGGATCAGAAACAATGATCCCAGAAATATGGCCAGTATTCCTGCAGTAAGTATAAGGTACCTAAGTACTTTTTTTATAATTTTGGCCATTGTTCTGAACAACATGTAATCAGACATCAAATTAACCTAAAAAATACCGAAATACAAAGTCTCCATGGCTGTCACTATACTTGCAATAGAATCTTCATGTGATGATACATCAGTAGCAATTATAAGGGATGGTTATATGCTTTCAAACCTGATAGCCAATCAGGAAATCCATAAAGCTTACGGAGGAGTTGTGCCGGAACTTGCATCGAGGGCACATCAGGCTAACATAGTTCCTGTCACCCAGCAGGCAATGGCGAGGGCAGGGGTTTCAGTTAATGAAATTGATGCAGTAGCCTTTACAAGGGGGCCGGGCCTGCTTGGCTCATTGCTTGTAGGTACCTCTTTTGCAAAGGGATTTGCAGTTACAAGGCAGATACCTCTCATAGAAGTCAATCATCTTCAGGCTCATGTAATGGCCCATTTCATTCTCGAATCAGGCAGGGACAACAGGGTGCCAACGTTTCCTTTTCTTTGCCTTCTTGTATCAGGCGGCCATACGAGGATAATAGTCATGAGGAGTCACCATGAAATTGATATGCTGGGAAACACAATTGATGATGCGGCAGGTGAAGCTTTTGATAAATGCGGAAAGGTAATGGGATTTCCATATCCGGCAGGTCCTCTTATTGACAAGCTTGCTCAGAATGGGAACAGCAGGGCTTTCAGATTTTCCAAGCCGGTTGTAAAGGGTCTTGATTTCAGCTTTAGCGGGCTGAAGACCAGTTTTTTATATTTTCTCAGGGATAGTCTAAAGAATGATCCGGACTTTATTGAAAAGAACAAGGCTGACCTGTGCGCTTCACTCCAGGGAACAATTGTTAATATCCTAATAAGCAAAGTGATAAAGGCTGCTGAGGAAACAGGTATAAGGGAAATAGGCATAGCAGGAGGCGTGTCTGCCAATTCCGGACTGCGGCAGGCGATGACCCTTGAAGCGACAAAAAGAAATTGGAATCTTTTTCTTCCGGAGTTCAGGTATACTACTGACAATGCTGCAATGATTGGTATCACTGGTTACCATAAATATCTCAGAGGAGAGTTTTGCAGCCATGATGTCACACCTCTCGCCCGTTATTGAGTATTTTGTATTTTTGAACAATACAATATTCAGAAAATCCTTTAGTTTTATTATCTTTATTATTATTTTAGTGCCAATGTATATCTGATGCAGGAACTGAAGTTTTTACCGACGAAAAATACACCTGAGATCCTATTGAGCCCTGAAGGCAAAATAAGGGTCAAGGGACGTTCCATTCATGAGAATGTGGCAGAATTTTTTGCCCCTGTTGAAGACTGGATTACAGAATATATTATAAGTCCGGCTCCGGTGACATACGTTGATATGAACCTGGAATACTGCAACAGCGCCAGTGCAAAAGTCCTGATCCACATGCTTCAGAAGATTACTTATGTGACTCTTAAAAACAGGAAGTTCGTGATTAACTGGTACTATGAAGACGGTGATGATGATATACTTGAAAGAGGAGAATACTTCGCTGCAATACTTGATATACCTTTCAATTTTATCAGAATATCCATATAAGCATCAGTAAGCCAGGATCTGATTCTTTTCCCTTCCTCTTCCCACAATCCAAATTTTGTTCCTGTAGACATCAATCCTCGCAAAACTATTTGTTTCGCTAGTCTCTACCATACCTTTAAGAGTAATAAAATGAGTTGCATTTGTATTCCCGTAATTGCCTGCATGATTATGACCGTTAATCCATGCAATAATATTATCATGCTTTTCAATTAGCTCAAGTATTTCATTGTTATTAAGCAGGTTATGGACATTTTCAGGAAATACGGGGAAATGACAAAAGATAAATACCTGCTCATTTTCAACTGCAGCATCCTTTAACTGGTTTTCAAACCACAAAAGCTGATTATTGCCAATAGCCCCGTTCCATTCCATTGCATTGGGTGAACCTGTGCTCCTAAGTGAGTCAAGCAGGTTTTCTGCCTGTTTCCTGACTGACTTTTTTGAAGAGGCATAGGTACTTATTTCGTTTCCGTTAAGAAAAACGAATCTGAATTTCTTATGCGTAAATGAATAGTACCCCTTACCCTGTTTGTATGCTGCCGGCATCCGGCCAGATGATTTTTTACCTGAGTTGTAGTCGTGGTTACCTGTGACATGGTAAAATTTCAGACCTGAATTGTTTATAATCTTCATAGCAGGTTTGTAAGATTCATAATCCCTGTCTATAAGGTCACCAAGGGTAATGACAAAATCAACCGAATCGGATTTAAATGACTCAATTGCTTCATTAAGTTTAACAAGGGAGGATCTGTAAAACCTTGTACCTGCAGGATCAGCATCAGCATACTGGACGTCAGCCAGCATGCCGAAAGAAAACAGAGCTTCCTGAGATTGTGATTGAATCTGGCTTTTATGTATATTTTCATTGTATTGTCCGGTCATTATGAAGTAATTCGCAAGGATTACAATTATTAGCTGATTCATGTTTTGTCAGGTTTAATTTATTTCTCTCAATCCCGCATAGTTCATTTTTGACCGGCCTGCCTGCCGGTATTCATTTTTTTCCTTCTTTCCCTGTTTTTTAAATTAAATGCTTTCAGATAGGCTAGTGATATTATAAAGAACAGCAGGCCAAGGCTCAGAAGTGCAAGGAAGGTAAAAAATGACGGTTGTTCATTTTCCGGAAGAGGGTGCTTTACCCTGTATATATAACCCAAAACTGTATATACTATTACAATAATTGAAATTGTGAAACCATATATAATTGCAGTTCCGTCAAAGATCCTTGTCGTTCTGTAAAATTTTGATCCTTTGAAGTTTGAATAGGAGGTGCGGGCGTATGAATGTGCTCTTTGCCGGGCCCTTTGCTGCCTGAACTTTCTCCATTCTTCCATTGCATGCAAATATGCCTCTTCATTTGCCTTTATCTTCTCGTGATAGGATATGAGAAAATCGTAAGCCTCGGTTACCGCTATGAAATTTTCCTTTGCATCAGCTGAATGATTAATGTCAGGATGATACAGCCTAGCCTTTACTCTGTATGCACGCTTGATGTCGTCAATAGTCGGATTTTCTGACAATCCTAGTACGTGGTAATAATCTGCCAATACCATATTCTCTGTTGAAGAATTACAGTACAAGTAACGAATTTACAGGGAACAATAATAGCTTTCTTTCCCTTTATTCCTGAAAACTGAGCTATAAAGATTTAAGGTATGTAGCGCTGTCCCTGAATGTATCAAAGCTCATTTCCACAAAAATATTTTTCACTCCGCCTGTCTCAAGGGCTCCGTACAACTCCTTCCAGTCAACAATGCCTTTGCCAACAGGCGCTTCCTTCTTTGTAACATCCGACCAATCGGCAAAATGAGCTGAAATAAATCTTCCCGGATATTTTTTGAAGTAATCAGCAGCTTTGTAACCTATACTTATAACGGCAACCTGAAACTGCATCTTAACATATTCAGGATCAAAAATTCTCAACAGTTCATCATAAATAAGGACATCTCCAATTTTTGCAAATTCCATGTGGTGATTGTGAAAGCCCATAGGGATACCTGCTTTTTTGGTTTTCTCACCGATTTTATTCAGTTCGTCAGCAGCTTTCCTCCAGTCATCCAGGGTGGCATCTTTTGGCAGCCAGAAGCTTGAGAGTATCATTTGTTTCTGACCTGATTCAAGTGCAAAGTCGATCCGTTCCTGGAGGTTATTTCTAAGTTCTGCAGTAACAAAATGTGAGCTTTCGCAGATAAGTCCGGCATCATTAATTATCTTTTTCAATTCCCGGGGTTTGTATTTCATAAGGGGACCGAAACCTGATGATTCATAACCAGGAGGGGAGCACATTTCCATATTCCGGTAACCCAGATCATACATTACTTTAAGGGTGCCGGGAAAATCTTTTACAAGCATGTCCTTTATTGTCCATGTCTGGAAACCAATTGGAAGTTTTCCGGCTTTCCTGACAGGTTCGGCTGCTGCATTCAGCGGCAGATTCGAAAGAATAAGAGCCGAACCGAGCCCGGCAGTAGTTTTGCCGAGGAACTCCCTCCTTGAGAATTTTTTCATTTTAAGATAATTAAAGGGTTAGAGAAAACTAAACTATTTAAAAGAGTTGAAAGTTCCGTTTGAAAAGCTGTTTACTCCATTGTCAGTTCCTATCCACACAACTCCCTTATTGTCAGCAGTTATGCACAGAATATTATTACTGCTGAGTCCCTTCTCTGTTGTGTAATTAGTAAAGGTTTTTCCATCATAAACAGAGATCCCTCCCTTTGTACCCATCCATATATGTCCGTTCTGATCGGCTGTAATTGCCTGAACAACATCATTAACAAGTCCTTCGGCTACAGTAAAAACAACCCAGTTTTCGAGTGTATTGTCACCGGAATGCCTGGCAACACCCAGGTCAGTACCAAACCATTTGGCACCGTTCTTTTCAATAAAAACACTCAGTACATTGTCCGATGGAATAATGATTGGGCCCCACATGGCATATACTGATGCTCCCGATATTCCGTCAACATCATTTTTTATCATTCTTGCAACACCAGCGCCTTTGGTGCCTACAAAGAGTGAATCGCCTGTTGAATTTGCAGCCATGGATGTTATCGGATACTCTTCAAAAATAACAGAAGGATAAAGGTCATCATAAGCCACAGCCAGCCATTTGCCTCCTGAATATGCAGCAACACCTTTACTTGTTCCTATCCATTTTACATTATTCTTACCCACAAACACCTTCATGACATTGTTGCTTAACAAATTTGCATTGTCAGTCGTATAAGATGCATGCTGGGCGGTGGGCTCAGCAGGAGATTTCAGCGAGCTTATTCCGCTTCCGGTGGCAATCCAGAATCCGGTGCCCTCAGTTCCTGAATCAAAGGCTATATCTCTCATATCTTTCTCTGTTCCGGGATTGTGCAGGGTCCATTTTTCATCATTGTAGCTTACAACTCCAAGTTCAGTGAGGAACCATTTGCAGTTGTTATTGTCTACTGTCACCGAATAGTATTTCTTAGCCTGCAGTCCTGTTTCCTGTTTAATTGCAAATGTCTGCTGTACAGATAATAATACAGTCAGAGCTGAAAGAAATGATTTGACTAATATTCCTGATAATGTATTGCTTTTCATAATGCAGTTTATTTAAATTTAAGTAAAAGTATAAAAAGAGCCAATAAAGTTCATCAATTATCAAACCAATCTGAAATGTTACATCAAAGATTGTGCAATATTTAACAATTATTATGAAGTGAGGCAATACAAAATACTTAAATTTACCTCCCATGCTGATGGGAACATTCCCGGGTATAATTTCTAAACCTGAAGACTATGAATTCTATTTTTAAAAACAATTATTTGATTTCTGGAGCCGGCACGCTGATTTTGTGCCTCGTTTTTTTATCTGCTTCTGTAATTTCAGCGGAAGCCCAGACTATTGACATATTAATAAAAGGAGGGACTGTTATAGATCCGTGCAATAGTATAAATGAAAAGATGGATGTTGCAATTGCTGACGGGAAGATCCTCAAAGTTGCTAAAGATATTTCCATAAAGGATGCAAAGAGAGTTGTGTCAGCTGCGGGTATGTATGTGACTCCCGGTCTTATAGATATGCATGTGCATGCTTTTCACGGAACAAATACTGATTCCTATATTGCTGACGGATGGGATGCTCTTCCTCCTGATGGTTTTACCTTCAGGGCCGGGGTTACTACGGTAGTTGATGCGGGCTCTGCAGGCTGGAGAAATTTCAAGGATTTCAAAAAACAGACTATAAACAGGTCACAGACAAGGATTCTGGCCTTTATTAATATAGTAGGCGTGGGTATGCTTGGACGATTTGAGGAACAGGATATAAATGATATGAATCCGGAGATGGCTGCCTACATGGCAACAAGGATGTTCCCTGATCTTATTGTTGGAATTAAATCCGCGCATTACTGGGGAGCTGACTTTACACAGGTTGACCAGGCTGTAAAAGCCGGTACAATTGCAAAGGTGCCTGTAATGGTCGATCTTGGTGAACATCATCCTCCTCTGCCAATTGAAGAATTGTTCCTGAAGCACCTCCGTCCGGGTGATATCTGGACTCATACCTATGCAAATGCCCCCAAGGACAGGGAGGTTCCTGTTGATGAGAACGGAAAAGTGAAACCTTTCATTTTTGAAGCTCAGAAAAGAGGGATTATATTTGATGTGGGCCATGGTGGCGGAGCATTCCATTTTGCCCAGGCTGTACCATCAATACAGCAGGGATTTGTCGCAGATGTTATAAGCTCCGACCTGCACATCGGGAGTATGAACGGTGGTATGAAGGATATGGCCAACCTGCTTTCAAAATTTATGGCAATGGGATTGTCGCTTCAGGATGTTATTATGAGGGCGACATGGAATCCGGCCAAAGTAATAAACAGACCTGAGCTTGGAAACCTGAGTGTGGGATCGGTGGCTGATGTGGCTGTTTTCAGTCTCAGGGAAGGAGATTTCGGTTTCACTGACGTCAGGGCCAGGAAGCTTAAGGGCACACAGAAACTTGAAGCGGAACTTACGCTACGGGCAGGCAGGATTGTGTGGGATCTGAATGGCATCGCTTCACCTTTATGGAATGCCAGATAATAACTAATATTTCTAAGTACAATATTATGATAAAAAGATGTATGTCAGGTTATTGCAAAAGAATTACGGCTTTGCTGCTGTTCTTTTCAATACTTACAGTGGGCAGATCACAGGACATTGATCTTCTTATAAGGAACGGTCACGTAATTGATCCCCGGAATAACATTGACGGAGTTATGGATGTGGCTGTTTCAGGTGGCAAGATACTTAAAGTGGCAGCTGGCATTCCGCAGGGTACAGCAAAAAAGGTGATTGATGCCTCGGGAATGTATGTGACACCGGGATTTATTGACCTTCATACACATGTTTTTGTCGGAAGCAACCAGGGTTTTGCAGATGGTTTTTCGTGTATATCCCCGGATGATATTACACTGAAGGCAGGAATTACAACTGTTGTTGATGCCGGAACCTCAGGATGGCGCAGTTTCCCCTTATTTAAAAAGAATATCATCGACAGGTCAACAACACGGGTACTTGCTTTCCTTAACATTGCAGGTAACGGAATGACAGGTTTCCCTTCAGAGGAAGACATGAATGATATGGATTCAAGGATGACTTCACTTGTAATTAAGCAGTATCCTGAAATTATTGTAGGTGTGAAGCTTGGCCATTACCGGGGAAAAGAATGGACGCCTCTTGAACGTTCACTTGAAGCCTGCAGGATTGCGAATGTGCCTCTTTTTCTTGAATGTCACCTTCCTGAGTATCCTCTGGATGAGCTTCTTAAACGAATGAGACCGGGAGATATTTATTCTCATACTTATTGCACTGCTACCGACAGGGAATGTATTCTTGACGAGAATGGTAATCTGAAGAATTCAGTTCTGGAGGCAAAAAAGAAAGGAGTTCTTTTTGATGTCGGCCATGGCGGAGGGATGTTTCATTTTGATATTGCCGCACCTGCCCTTAAACAAGGCCTGACACCGGATTCATTTGGTTCTGATCTTCACCGTTCAAGCATTAATTCTGCAATGAAGAACATGCTTGAGACCATGTCAAAATTCCTTAACCTCGGGATGAGCCTTAAAGACGTTGTAAATACTGCTACATGGAGCTCGGCCTCGGCAATTCATCGCACAGATATCGGACAAATAGGACAGGGGGCAGAAGCCGATATTGCCATAATTAGTATCAGGAAAGGAAATTTCGGATTTTCCGACACAAAGAATAACATGATTACAGGTGACAAAAGACTTGAAGCCGAGATGACAATAAAAGGCGGTAAAATAGTATGGGATCTTAACGGTTTGGGCGCAAAAAAACTTGAGATCAGATAATAACATAATCAGAATATAAGAAATGAGAAAAGACAGAAGAAGCTTACTGAAGTCCTTGTTTGAAAATGAAGCAGGGCATGATAATATTGATACCCAGCCAGTCACAGCAGGAGAAAAAGTGCAGGATGTTCCCATGTTTTCACCTTTCAGGAAGCATGGTAATCTTGTTTTTGTATCTGGTCATGGAAACCGGTATGACGGAGACATCAGGGTCCATACTGACAATGTAATTAAGGTAATTGAGGAAAAACTTAAAAATGCAGGTTCCTCACTTGATAAGGTACTTAAGGTAAATGTTTACCTGAATGATATAAATGATATGCAGGGATTGAATGAAGTTTTCCGGGGAAGGTTCGGAAGCAATCCGCCAGTGCGGACAACAGTGGCAGTAAACGGCGGTTTGCCACCTGCTGATGCATATATACAGATGGATTGCATTGCTTACGTTTAATTAGCAGATATACAGTAGAATACTAACATAAAACACTAATCAGACCATGGAACGAAGAGATATTATTAAAAGCTTGTCGGTACTTCCATTCGCCGGAAGTATCCTGCCACTCGAGTCAGTTCTTTCACCCTCAAAGGGGCCACTTACACCAGGGGCAAACATTTATCAGTCAATAGGAATCGATCCTGTTATAAACTGTGTGGGTACTTATACAATTATCGGGGGATCAATTGAACGTCCGGAGGTTGTTACCGCTATGCATGATGCTTCCGGCTATTTCGTTCAGTATGATGAACTGGCATTTGGTGTCGGAAGAAGACTTGCCGAGATCACAGGCGCTGAGTGGGGTATGGTTTCGGCCGGATGTGCTGCCGGTATGAAACATGTTACTGCTGCCTGTATTACAGGAGGAAATCCTGAGAAACTGATAAGGATACCTAACCTTGCCGGGTTTGAAAAAACAGAAGTAGTAATTCCACGCAGATCAAGGAATGCCTATGATCATGCAATAAGGAATATCGGTGTTACAGTTATAACAGTAGATACACCTGAAGAGATGGCCAAGGCTATCAATTCAAGGACAGCAATGATCTATCTGATGGCAAATAATGAAGTTCCAGCCGATCAGCCATTTTCACTTGAATCTATTGCTGCTATGGCAAAACCGTTTAATGTTCCAATACTTGTTGATGCTGCTGCGGAGGATCTTACCTTCCCTAATGTCCATCTTCAGAGAGGAGCAACTGTTGTAGCCTACAGCGGAGGAAAGGCTATTTGCGGTCCGCAGTGTGCAGGTCTCCTTCTGGGTAAAAAAGACATACTGATGTCAGCATGGCAGGCCAGCTCACCTCATCATGGTCCTTGCCGTGACAACAAGGTCGGTAAAGAGGAGATGATAGGCATGCTCGCTGCAGTGGAAGCATGGGTAAAACGTGATCATGTGGAAAAAATGAAAACATGGCATACTTACCTTGAAAATATCTCGAAGCGCCTTTCCTCTGTGAAAGGAATTACATGCACTGTAAGAGAGCCAAGGGGATTGTCGAATCACAGTCCTTCACTCGTTGTTTCATGGGATCCTGAAGCCATGAATATAAATGGTATGGATGTGGCAGAAGAACTTGCTACAAAACAGCCGAGAATTGCAGTTCATAATACCTACCTCGATGAATCAGGCAATACTTCAGTGAACGTTGTCTCTGGCCAGATGCAGCCGGGTAATGATAAAATAGTGGCTGACAGACTGTTTGAAATACTTTCAAGGAAAAATAATAAAGCAAAAACAATGGCAGCTCCGGCAGGTAACATTGCCGGCCGCTGGGATGTTGATGTGGAATTCTACAGCAGCAGGTCGCAGCATTCCTTCTTTATAGAGCAGGATGGCAACTGGCTTAAAGGCTCTCACAAAGCTGATTTTTCGATGAGGGAAATGTATGGAATAATTGATGGTGATCAGATTAAGATCAGCAGCAATGACAGACTGGTAGCTGATAATGTTCCCTTTGTATTTTATGGAACAGCTTCAGCCGACAGTATGACTGGTGAAATATTCATGGGTGAATATATCAGGGCAAAATTCACTGCCAAACGTCATGACCAGAAAACCAATAAACGTCCTATAAGAGTGCCTAAGGGGCAACCTCTTGCAACATAATATCAGATATATGCAAATATTCGGAAAAGGTACCTGACGGTACCTTTTTTCGTTTTCATGAGGATAAAAAGTCTCTGTTTTGTTTTAACAATATTTAAGTCTTGTCCAAACAATCTGATTTTTTTATTGTTTACTTTTATGCAGTTCAGATTTCACTAATTCGATATATGAAAAGACGTGATTTTATAAAGGTTTCATCGGCAGCAGGAATAGCCGGTATTGTGGGCAGCAGATATGATGCCATGGCAATGTCATCCGATATGAGGGTTGAGGGTTT
>CAZEYY010000055.1:1281-2905 GCA_964516485.1 uncultured Rikenellaceae bacterium | reverse complement strand
GATGAGATTATTTTCAAGGAAATAAACGGAACTGTATTCAGGAAGGCAGGTTATATGGCTCCGATGAATGCTCCGGGTACTTTCCTTATTAATCTTGCCAAGTTCAAGTCGCACCAGATGGGAATAACCGCATCAATAAAGAACCTGCAGGGTATTACAGGAAGAAAATTCCATCAGTTCTGTGGCGGACATTTTGATATTTTCAAATCGTACGATAAACGGTATCATGAGTTTTTCCAGCCCGATTATATGGCAAGGGTTGCAGAACTTCACAAGAAGCATGTAGCTGCAGGGATCCCAAGATGGGATACAGTAATGGACAGGCCACCTTATGGCGGCGGACTCTTTATGGAGCAGTGGGTGCAGAGGATGCTTGATTCCTTTAGCGTAACCCCGACCGGTATTAATATTGTTGAGGGTGTATATGGCCGTGATGGTGACGGCTTTGCCGGCGGACCGCATGACGGAAGGGCAAAGGACTACATGAGTAACAATATCATTTTCGGGAAAGATGCATTCAGGGTTGATATTATATCTCACTGGCTTGCCGGACATGAACCCGGAAACTTTGGGCTTTTCCATATTGGAATTGAAAGAGGTTTCTCAAATGTCCTTGACCCCTTCGATATCCCTGTATATCTGTGGGAAAATGGCAAAGCTAAAAAAGTAAAACTTGACTCTTTGACCAGGACTCCTCTTGTAACATATTATCTCAGAAGGAATACAAACGGGCAGAACGAGGAAAAATTCCATATGTGCGATGAGCCTTTCGATTATAAGGCTTGGAAAAACGGTACACTGACCCGTAATGAAACTCCTGCTGTCAGAGCCCTCGGCACTGATTCAGATAACAAAGTAGTCATGGAAGTAACAGTACCTGAAAAAGGTGATGTATATGTTGATATTCTCAATAAGCATGGTGAGCTTGTGTGGAGAATGCATGCAGATGATCTGGAACCAGGCACCCATCAGGTTGTATGGGATGGATTCAGTTCACCCGGTATGTATAATACTTATGTGAAGGGTATGGGTTGGGATGCTGAAAGTGAGATGGTTATATATACTTAACAATGAGAAGACGTGATTTTATAAAAATATCATCAGCAGCCGGCATTACAGGTCTTTTAGGGAATCATCTTGACCTGTCTGCTGCTTCTGCTGCTGAATATAGTGGTTTTGACCTTCATCCGTTTATAAGGGAACATCCTGAAGCTGTATTCATATATCTGACAGACGTAAAGGAAAAGACTGATAAACAGGCAATTCATGATGCTGCATTAAGGCTTTCGGGTGAAATGTTCATCAAGACATCAGGAGGAAAAGGGATATCCAGCAAGACAAGGATCACCTGCAAACCCAACTGGACCTGTGCCAATCCCGACAAGAAAAATCCAAATGGACACCTGGGCATTAACACTGACCCCAATTTTATTGAAGGATTTCTGAAGGGTGTCAAGGAAAAGGGACCACAGCAATTTTTCCTTAGAGAATGTGCCTGTACCTTCTTATGGAAGACTCATGGATACACTGCCATGGCAGAAAGAAATGGTTTTGACCTGCGTGACCTTACTGCAAAGCATTACTGGGAACTTGGTGATGATATAATATTTCAGAAAGTAAATAA
>CAZEYY010000055.1:0-1181 GCA_964516485.1 uncultured Rikenellaceae bacterium | reverse complement strand
GGAGGATTCTGGATGGAACAATGGGTGCAGAGAATGCTCGATGCATACAGCGTTACACCTGTAGGTATAAATGTCATTGAAGGTGTTTATGGTCGCGACGGCGATGGATTCAACGGAGGTCCTCACAATGGAAAGCCGATGGATTTTATGAGCAATGTTGTAATATTCGGTAAGGATGCTTTCAGAACAGACATTATTGCACACTGGCTGGCCGGACATGAACCAGGCAATTTCGGATTATTCCATGCAGGTATTGAAAGGGGACTAAGCAATGTTCTCGATCCTTTCGATATACCGATTTACCTGTGGAAAGGCGGAAAGGCTAAGAAAGTGAAGCTTGATACTCTTACCCGTACACCTCTTCTTACATATTATCTTCAGAAAAATGATACAAATGAGGATAAATATCACATGGTAAATGAACCATTTGACTATAAAGCCTGGAAATCAGGTGCTACAGCAAAAATAGAGGAACCTGCCATCAGAGCGCTCGGAACCGATGCTGACAATAAGGTTGTTATGGAAGTTTCAGTTCCTGAAAAAGGAGATGTGTTTGTTGATATCCTTAACAAAAATGGCGAAGTAGTATGGAGAATGCACGCGGATGATCTTGAACCCGGGACTCACCAGGTTGTATGGGACGGTTTCTCCCAGCCTGGATTATATAATATGTATGTCAAGGGTATGGGCTGGGACGCTGAAAGAGAAATGGTGATTTACACATAGTTGACCATATAAAAATAAAAAACCTCACAAACATGTGAGGTTTTTTATTTTTCTGAAAAGATCAGATCAACGCTTTCTGTAGTATTTCCCTGACTCTTCCTGCAACAATTTCAACCTGTTCGGGACGAAGAAGTACAACACCTATATTAAGCGTATTACCCCTGCCTCCGGCAATAATACTCGGAGTACCTTCTTCAAGTGCTTTTGAAGCATCCTGTCCTGTAATTTTTATCTTTGACTGGTCCCATGAAATCTTAAGACTCGGGAAAACATTTGCAGGTCCCCTGGGAACAACTGTCTCTGTCTTAATTGTCGGGAGCTTATCAATTTTAGAAGTAATGAGGCTGATCCTGTTGAGCCATTCCTGCCACTCCTTTTTGTGATCTTTTTCAAGATATATTTTCAGAGCAGCGTACATTCCGAATATCTCTTCCTTGTTAACCTTCATTGGTCTT